>JAEUUB010000632.1 GCA_016787745.1 Cyclobacteriaceae bacterium | reverse complement strand
CGAAGAAGGATGTCACATCACGTCCATGGCCGGTACCTGGATGAGTCTGGTAAAAGGTTTTGGGGGCATGCGCGTGCGCAATGGACAACTATACTTCAATCCGTTTATTCCGGATCAATGGAAGTCTTATAGCTTCAGATTGGAATTTAGAGATAGAGTAATAAAAGTAAAGGTAAGTAAGGACAAAATTGAAACGATTTTGGAGCACGGAGAACCGCTGGAAGTTATTATGAACAATAAACCCACAAAACTAACAAGGTCTTGATCATAGATTGTCAGCATGAGTTCTGGTGTTGATTAAGTAAAGGGATAGCAATACAGCATAGTATGTTGAGAAAATTCCCCGAAGTTTATACTTAAACCCATCTCATAAAATATTTTTTTAAGCGCATCTTTTATAGTGAGATGGCTTTTAGTACTCTTAAAACGTTAAGTGATCAATGAAATGGAAACGATGGATTAAAATTGGGATTGTAGCATTTGTACTTTTTTTGGCAGTTGCATTTTTTATTGTTCCTCCAATAGCCAAGAACTATCTATTATCGCACAGCAAGGAATGGATTGGCCGAAAGATCGCCATAGAAAATGTAGGGTTTAATGTTTTCAATGGAGGCGTGAGTTTGGGTGGTTTTATAGTTTTTGAGGAAGACGACATAACCGTGTTCACTTCATTTGAAACATTGTATGTAAACGTTGAACTACTCAAGGCGCTTTTGGGTGAGTATGAAGTAACAGAAGTAACCCTAAGCAAACCGTATATCTCCATCATTCAAAAGGGCGACTCTTTCAATTTTTCAGATCTCGAAAGAAAATTCTCCACTGACAGCCTTCCGCAGGAAAGTTCGGCTGTGAATGAGCCGGTTAAATTTTGGGTACGCAATTTAACCCTTAAAGAGGGAATTATCTCTTATCGAAATCTGGATGTGGCCAGCGATATAGTATTGGAAGGCATTCATGTAGCCAGTCCCCTTTTTGCCTGGAACGAGCCACAGCTTCATTATGATCTGAGTTTTCGTATGAAGCAGGGTGGAAAGGCAAAGGGTACGTTCGATTTTAATTTAGTGTCGCTGGATTATAAGACCAATTATTCGCTGGATAGTTTGAATCTGTCTATCCTGCTTCCGTATGTGAAAGATTATATGCAGGTGAGCAGCTTCCGGGGAATATTCTCCACGCACCAAAATCTTTCCGGCAATTTTAACAAACCCGAGGCTGTGGCAACCAAAGGAGATTTACGATTAAATGATTTTGCGCTTATTGATATCGATCAGGGTGACCTGATAACACTGAGCGAGGCGGAGGCTATCATTGATACACTAAATGTAGAAGCGGAACTATATGATATGAAGTATATTCGATTGTCTAAACCCTTTATCAAGTTTGAACTTTTTGAAAACGGAAATAATTTTACGCGGCTGCTGAATCAGGTTTCTGATGAGGAAGGGATTTCTTCCGATTCGCTTTCCACGGCAGTAGCGTATGGTAATATCTTTGGGTTAATGGCCGCCTATATTCAGGATATTTCAAAGACATATGCGATCAGTAATTACAAAGCCGACAGCTTGGTGTTGCGGCAGGGAAAGTTCATCTTTAATGACTTTACGCTGCATAGTAAGTTTAATTATGTTCTCGAAGATCTGATGATAAAAGCGGAGGGCGTGAGTTCTGCGAATGAAAACATTGTCTTTAAGGCTACCTCAATTTTAAATACATCCGGTAAAATGGCTGGCGAGATTTCGGTAAATCCAGACGGGTTTAATGATATGGATATCCATTATACAATCAACGACTTAAAGGTTTTCGATTTTAATCCCTATTCAAATTACTATGTGGCGCACCCCTTTACTGACGGAATATGCTATTATGCCAGTACAACCAGCATTAAAAACCGATATCTAAAAAGCACTAATAAGTTAGAGATAAAAACCATTTACGTTGGCAAGAAGGAGAAGAACAGCACCGCCTACAATCTCCCGGTTCGTTTGGCCGTTGCATTATTGCGCGATAAGAATGGCGATGTCCAGCTTGAGTTGCCAATTGAGGGTAATTTGGACGATCCCAAATACAAGATTGGAAAAGTAATTTGGCAGGTTTTAAAAAATCTGGTTGGTAAAGCAGTGGCTGCACCTGGAAAACTTCTTGCAAAAAAATCGGGTATTGACGAAAAACTTCTAGATGGCTTTGCGTATCAATCGTTGCAAACTGAATTAACGGATGATCAAAAAAAATCGTTGGATGCGATGCAGGCAAGTTTGCAAAGTACGCCAGAAATAAAGTTGGAGTTAATAAAGGCCTTTAACTTTCAACGCGAGCTCGATGAATTAGCGCTTCACGAAAGCAAGAAGAAATTCCTCTTCTTCAATCGTAAAATTTCGACTGATGACAAGGTTACGGAAGAAGAAGAGAGACTTGTGGAGGAGTTGCATCCGCAGGATTCAGCTTTTATGGCTTTTGTTGAACACCAAAGTCAAACGCAAAACTTGTTACTTTCAATATTTGAAAAATCAAAGCGGCTGGTAGGAAACGAAAAACTACAAAGCAAGTTAAATGCTATTCTTGAACAACGGCTCGCTGCCCTCACGACCTATTTGGAGGAAAAGGAATTTGATTTCGCCCGAGTACGAATTGTTGACCCCCAAGAAACCAAAGAAATTCCCTATGAAGTACTTTCCCAGTTGGTAGCCAATTTTTATTTGGACGACTAATCGAATGTCATGGGAATCACTCGAATTTCTTACCTTAGAATACCAATTAATCAACCACCGTTTATGAAGAAATTTTATTATGTTTTATTCGCTGCGCTTTCCGTTTCACCAGCATTTAGCCAAAAGAATAAGACAGTAGTTGATAAGCGGCTGGAGGGTGTGGAGGCCGAACTTCAAAAAGTGCTTGACACTTGGAAAACTCCAGGGTTCGCAGTTGCTGTTGTCGAAAAGAATAAGATCGTATATGCCAAAGGATTTGGATACCGGGATTATGAAAATAAAACTCCCGTT
>JAEUUB010000615.1 GCA_016787745.1 Cyclobacteriaceae bacterium | reverse complement strand
AAAACCGAAGCATTTACCCGACTTGATGATGGTAAGCCCGGTGCGCTGGCAGGAGCCTGGTTGATTACGGGTCGTGTTACCGATCAGGGTCCACAGATGCGAACACCGGGCGCACGAAGAACCATGAAAATTCTTTCAGGCACCCGCTTTCAATGGATCGCCTACAATGTAGATACGAAAGAATTTTTTGGAACAGGGGGCGGCACGTACACAACCGCAGACGGCAAGTACACAGAATCGATTGAAGTTTTCTCACGCGATAACAGCCGTGTAGGGGCAAGTCTTGAGTTTGATTATTCCATTAAAGAGGGCGATTGGTATCACAGCGGCAAGAGCAGCAAGGGTGATCCGATTAATGAAATCTGGTCGAAGCGAGAAAAGGTTGGGTTATAGAATCACTCAATCTCCTACAAGACTTTCAATTTTGACTTCTTCTTGCTTCCGTCTGAACAGATTGATATATCTCACTATTTTGAGTTGGTACAAATCGTAAGCAATAATTATCACTAAAAGTAAGCTTACAATAAAAAATAACTTAAACTGAACATACTTGTATAGAAAACCTGAAATAATGGCTCCAATAACGTATGAACAAGCAATGGACAGAATGAGTTTTGCTTTATTCAGTATCTCCTGATTATCCCTAAATTCCTTTTTTGTAAACATAGAAAACAAAATACCAAGATCTGTCGTGGCTCCTGTCAAATGGGTGGTTTTAACTGCAAAATTAGAGATACTTGCTGTCAATCCATTTTGGAGGCCCATTGCAAAAAGCATAAATGAAAGTAGTATTTCTGTTTCAACTAGTGTTTCTTGATAAAAAAATTGACCATACACACCCACAGTCGTAAGACAAACTATTTCGAGAATTATTGGAAGCGAATGTGCTATGTACATATTCTTGCTATTAAGGTGAATAACAATCGCGTTAGATACGAAACTTCCAAAAAAGAAAAGGAAAATCCAGCCAACCACAATGGTTACCTGATGATAGTCGGCTCTAGCAATTTCTGCAGCAAAAATGGCAAAGTACCCTGTTACATTTGATGAGAATGAAAAAAATAACATAAACGAAGCGACATTAACCATTCCTGCTACGAGGGCTGTAAGCACGCCTAACTTTATGTTGTCACTCAAAGTTCTGGTATTACTGTATTTCCGCAGCACAATTATCTATTAAAAATTAGTTTTGCAATTCCTCTTACTTGTACGTCTGAATCAAAATTCAACACCATCTTATTATTGGTTAATTCGGTTAAGTTATAATTTTCAATTTTTTGATTGCTGTATTCTAATTGCAGTATACGTCCTCGCCCCTTCAATTTCCACCGCACAGTTTTTACTGTATCTAATCCTGTTAAAATCAACTGCCCATCAGGAGTGAATCTCCATGTTTCAGCGGAATGAATAACTAAGTGCTTGCCTAGTTGGTCCTTTACACTCTGTGAAACAGTATCCGATGCTATCGCCCGCTGATCATTTCTACTATATACTTTTTCGTACTCCCAAGATTGCTCATTCCATACTCCAATTAATTGTTCTTCGGGGCTAATAACACTCTGCCTCATCCAAATCAAACCTGAAAAAATGGAAAAGACTGTAAGTGAATAACTTGCCAAAAATTTCATAGCGATTTCCTTTTGAAATTGTTTAATTCGTGAGCAACTGAGCTATCAAATCTTGCTCTCTCACGTAAGTGCCCAGGTTAAGATCTACTTCATGAATGGGCACACCACTATGAAGTATAAGAGAAGTTGGGTCAAATTCATTCGCACTCAATTGTAATGAATAATCTTTAGCCAGGATAACTTTATCCACCCGAAAAGCATTTACTAAGTTTCTAAAAGAATTACGGGTATTTCCATGGAAAATCTCATACTTAATACTCCCAATCTTTTCAGAATACCTATTTTTCATAATGGAACATCCATCTCGAAACTCTTTAGGAATAGAGTTATTTAAGACTCTACTGGGGGAATAAAATAATAAGTCAGTGATCGAATCGGGCATCGACTTACTATATAAAAAAATTACATCCGATACACTGGAACTAGTTAAAGCGACCTGCTTTAGTAACAATAACGAAGTGCCTGAAAAATCTGTGGGGATTAATATGGTGTTGCGCATAATTATTTTTTTACGCAAAATGGACATCCCCTATTAAATTGATCTAAGAATGAAATTAAAATACGATAAGATGAGATTAGAATTCGATAAGAAAATGCCAGAATCAGATTTTTACTCTACAGGTATGCTTCAATTTTTTCCAATGGAAGGGTGAGCCGAACTGTGGTTCCCTCATTAACCTGAGATGATACTGAAATCGTGCCTCCATGTTGGCGCATGATGTTTCGGGTAAGCGGAAGTCCAATGCCATACCCTTCAAAACTCTTGGTATTTGTTGCCCTGTAGAAAGGATCGTAAATAAACTCCATTTCCGATGGAGGTATACCAATGCCTACATCCTTAACAACAAAAATCACCTGATCATCTGTAGTGCCGATGGAAATTTTCACAACTTGGTTGGACGAGTACTTACAAGCGTTGTTTACCACATTAGAAATTGCAAGGTGCAATAATTGTTGGTTCCCCCGAATTTTAAGCTTAAGCGGATTGTCCGGAATGAGGCTTAAATCAATTTGAATTTTATTTTTCGGATTGAGTCTATCCATCGTTTCCTTCACATCCCAAAGGATCTGATCGGCTCTTAGCAGCTCCATGGTTTGTCTTTTTCCATCAAACCCGGTTTGGGCCAGGAAAAGAAGTGATCTCGTTATTCGTTCAAGGCGCTCAGCTTCCGTTAGTATCGATTTAAGAGAATCCTTGTATTCATCCACCGTGCGCGTTCTTGACAATGCTACATCTGCCTCTCCAATAATTACAGTAAGTGGCGTACGTAGTTCATGGGATGCATTACTAATAAAATTGTTTTGTGTAGCAAACGTTGTTTCTAATCGATTCAACATCGTGTTGAAAGTATTTCTAAGTTCATTTATATCATCATTCTTACTTGAAGTTTGAAGGCGTAAGTGTAGGTTTTCTGAACTGATACTCTTCACCTGGTTTGTAATCTGACGGACAGGGTTGAAGATATATTTAGAAAACACGATGGAAATAAAAAGTACTAACAACGAAATGGCAATAACAACAGCCAAAAGAATGCTTTTCAGGTTGTCGATGTGATGCGAATAATAATAGTTTTCTGCCGAAACAATTACAACGAAACGTTTACCGCCATTTTCATATAAAATTCCTACATAAAAAATATTTTTCTTCTGATACTCGGAGTACCTACCCTCTAGAATATTTTGAAAAAAGGACTTGGGCAACCCAAGTTCCTTACATTCGTCTTCAAAAGTTTCGCCTTGTGTAATTTCATAGATGTAATCATTCTCTTGAGGCAGTTTTTCAAGAATGCGATCACGCATTTCCTTAAATACATCCACAGAGCCCGATTCATTTTCGAGCATTATACGCGCGGCTATTACAGCTCTTGTTTCAAGACGTTTGTAAAAATCTGAAAATGTGTACCTTGTTGCCAAGTAATAGATGGAAGCAGTAAGCACTACCATAATGGAAAGTGTTACTAAAAAAAATATAATAGCTATTTTTGTTTGAAACTTCATTCTTCCTTCATCACATAACCCATCCCAATTACTGTATGTATAAGCTTGGGCTGACCTTTTGATTCTGTCTTTTTACGGAGATAATTAACATAAACGTCAACAACATTTGTTCCCAAATCAAAATCTACACCCCAAACATGCTCTAAAATTTCGGGTCGCGAAAGTACCCTACGTTGATTTTTTAGAAACATCAGCAGCAGTCTATATTCGGTTGAGGTAAGGCTTATGATTTTTTCATTTCTTTTTACTGTTTTTGTAAAATCATCCAATTCAAGATTAGCAATCCGATATCGCATGATCTCTTCCGATTTTGATACTTGAATAGGTTCCGTTCTGCGCAGCAAAGACTTAACACGAGCTAGTAGTTCTATAAATTTAAAAGGCTTTACAAGGTAATCATCGGCTCCTGTTTCCAATCCTAATACAACATTCTCGGCTGTACCTAAGGCTGTCAAAAACAAGATGGCTGTCTTTTTGTTGTGCCGTCTAATATCTCTACACACATCCAACCCATTCTTATTCGGCAGCATAATATCAAGAATAATCAAGTCGTAATTGTGCGTAAGTGCCAATTGTGTACCTTGGTTACCATCTAATGCAACGCTTACTTCATATCCTTCTTCGGTTAAGCCCTTTTTAATAAAAGCAATTACACTACTCTCATCTTCGATTAGCAGAACTTTTTTCACTTCTATTAAGTTAAATTCTTTACAAAATAATAAAAATGAAATTATTGGCTATCTCCCCTTGTTCATTTATCCAAATACAAGCTATTTTATCAAGTAAATACTTTATTATTCTCACCTAACTAACATACGCCAAATAGCGCTATTTTAAGAGTCGTTTTACATTTGATAACTATGTCATCATATTATATACCCATTCAAGTACGCTGGTCCGATATCGATCAGAACAGGCATCTTCGCCACTCGGCATACTATGATTATGGAGCCACGGTGCGTATCGATTGCTTTTCAAAACATGGCCTTACCGATCTTAAGTTTGAAGAGCTTCGCATCGGCCCCATTCTCTTTCGCGAAGAAGCTCTCTTTAAAAGAGAGATCCGGTTTGAAGACCGGGTGACAATTGACCTTGTGGTTACAAAAGCTACTCCTGATTTCAGTCGTTGGAGCATTCGCCATCACTTCTATAAAACGGATGGAACCTTATCGGCCATTATTAATTTAGATGGCGCCTGGATTGATATATTAAAGAGGAAGCTGGCCGTGCCGGATTTATTTATCCAACAGGTGTTTGACGATTTCCCCAAAGCAGAAGATTTTCAAATAATCCAACCATCGAAAAAATAAATTAACCAGGCTCGGTAATCCACTCCTCAATCACCCGCGGATAATGTTCATGCTCCAATTGTTGCACCCGCGCACTAATTTGTAAAGGTGTATCGTCAGGTAACACTTTGCAGGATGCCTGGAAAACAATTTTTCCTTCATCATATTTAGTATCCACTTCGTGGATTGTAATGCCTGTTATTCTTTCTCCACTTTGCTTAACCGCCTCGTGTACTTTCATACCGTACATACCCTTCCCTCCAAATTTAGGAAGTAACGCGGGATGGATATTAAGGATGCGGCCAGGAAAAGCACGAATAAGATTTTCGGGGATTAGCCAAAGAAACCCTGCCAGCACAATATGGGTTACTCCGTATTCCTTTAACCAGGCAAGCACTTCCCCGCTTTCGCGGAATTGAGTTTTTAAAAAAACACGCGTTGGCAGATTAAATTTTTGTGCCCGTAGCAAACCCCCGGCCTCTGCATTATTGCTAAGAACCAGAGCTATTTCTATAACCGGATGGTTTTTAAAATGGAAGAAAATTTTTTCGGCATTGGATCCACTGCCCGAAAGAAAAACCGCCAACCGGAAAGGTTTCGTCATGGCCGCAAAGAAAAGGAATTAGACAGGATCATAAAAACGTACGGGTTGCATTTTTGAATGGAATCAAATGAAAAGCATACTCATAATGCCCAGTAACATAATTATCTTACACCATTGACTCAGCCAATAAAAATCTTTGCGTGTATCAGCCCGCATTAGCCTTGTCAAGAGCAAAGCAAGAGGAACAAAAAGAAAAATAAGAAAATAAGAAAGCGGCAATTGGGCCCAGGCATTTAACAATAAAACCGAAGTTGAAAACAGAACCAACAAGAGATACAAAACCCACTTTGTTTTGCGAATCCCCCAAAGGATAGGCAACGTTTTACATCCAAAGGTGTTATCGCCTTTCAAGTCTTCCATGTCCTTAACAATCTCGCGGATTAACGTCATAAAAAAAGCAAAGAGCGCGTAGATCACTACCAACGGATTATTTACATAATAAATGATATTCACCAGCACAATGGAAATGGCGGTTAACCAGGCTACCACAAAATTTCCAATAAAGGGCTGCCGCTTAAGACTGTTTGAGTACCACCAAAGCAAAAACACCGACATAAAATGAATTACGCCTATGCGCCACCCCAACACAAATCCAATTGCAATGCCGGTTAGCGAAAGCAGACTGTGAAAAAACAAGGCATATCT
>JAEUUB010000614.1 GCA_016787745.1 Cyclobacteriaceae bacterium | reverse complement strand
TTCCGTGGCTTTGTCGGGCTGAAGCGAGAAAACCATGGAGTAGGCTTTTTGCAATTCGGTATCGAACTGCCAGATCATGTCGGTGGCCTGTAAGGGTATAAAAAATAAAAAAAGGCAAGTGGTTACGCCTGCCTTTTTAATGTTTACTATGAGTTTATTGCTAAACAACCTTTTTTGTTTTTTTTGCCGGTGCGGCCTTTTTTGGTTTTGGCTCTTCCTCCATAGACCCCAGATCTACATCGGCCAAAATTCTTCCAGAGTGCTCGTCAATAACAATTTTCTTCTTCTCGCGGATCTCGGCTATCTTCTGAGGAGGGATAATGATGTTGCACCCTTCAGCAGCCCCTCGCACTACCCGTACAACCGCCAATCCATTCGATAAGTTAGTTCTTAAACGCGTGTAATGCTTAAGAAGTTTGTCTTCAATTTTTTTTGTTGCCTTATCTCGCTCGACCAATAATTTTTTCTCTTCCTCCTGGCTTTCGCTCAAAATTCCTTCAAGCTCATCCTTCTTGTTTTGTAAATCCGCTTCTCTTTCTTTGATAAGCGTTTCAATAGTGCTTATCTCCCCCTTCTTTAATTCAATTTTATCTTTCGACTCTTTAATCTTCTTCTCGCAAATCTGTACTTCAAGTTCCTGTAGTTCAATTTCCTTGGTAATGGCATCAAACTCACGGTTATTCTTAACGTTCTTTTGCTGCTCGTTGTACTTTTTGGTTAGCTTTTCAGCTTCTTTAATTGCCTCCTTATTTTTCTTGATACCTTCCTCTAATTCCTTCAATTCAGCCTCAAAACGGCCTAATCGGGTGCGGTATCCCTCCATTTCATCTTCCAGGTCCTGAACCTCATCGGGCAGGTCTCCTCTAAGTTTTTTGAGTTCGTCCAGTTTTGAGTCTATGCTTTGAAGTTTTACGAGGGCTTCTAGTTTTTGTGCAACTGTTTGATTTTCCATTACTTACAAGTAGCTAATTGGATTGGTTACGACATTTGAAAAAATGATCGCAAAAGTAGGAAATTTTTCTTGTAAAAACTCACCAATCAGCTCTTTAGTAAATTGTTCGCTTTCATAGTGCCCAATATCAGCGATAATGAGTTTACCATCCGCATCAAAGAACTCGTGGTATTTGAAGTCGGCTGAGATAAATACATCGGCACCCATTGATATGGCTTTGGGCAGAAGAAAGCTACCCGCACCCCCGCAAATGGCTACTTTAGTTATTTCCTTTCCATTTAGGCTTGTATGCCGGATACAAGCGGTATTCATTACCTTTTTTAGTCGCTTTAAAAAGGCCAGGGGATTTTCCGATGTCGGTAATTCACCTACTATTCCCGAACCAACCTCCTGATTTTCATTTTTAAGGTCTGTTGCATAGTAGGCAACTTCTTCGTACGGATGACTTTGTTTTAGAGCAGCTAATACTTTGGATAAAAGCAGCTTTGGAAAAATCATCTCTACCCGCGTCTCTTTGGTCGTTTCGAGTTTTCCTTTTGATCCCGCAAAGGGGGCAGCATTTTCGGAAGGCAAAAAAGTGCCCTCACCCGCTAAGGAGAAATTGCAATGTGAATAGTTTCCGATATGACCCGCCCCTGCTTCATGCAAAGCGTTTACAACTTTTTCTTTGTGATCTGGCGGAATGAACGTGACCAGTTTAGCTAATGTATTTTCTTTGGGCAATAAAACCTGGAGGTTATTGAGCCCTAACCGGTCTGCAATTTTTTTGTTTACACCCTGAATCACATTATCCAGATTGGTGTGGATGGCATAAATGGCAATTTGGTTGCGTATCGCTTTAATCAACACGCGTTCAACATAGGTATTGCCCGTAAGTCTTTTTACTCCTTTGAAGAGAATAGGGTGGTGGGCGATGATCAGATTACAGGAGCGGGAAATAGCCTCGTCAACGACAGCTTCAGTACAATCTAAGGTAATCAGAATGCTTTTTACTTCATCCGCAGCCTGGCCGCTTATCAATCCACTGTTGTCGTAATCTTCTTGATACTGTGGGGGCGCAAGTTTTTCAAGACTTTCGATTACTTGTTTTATGGTTATTGTAGCCATCGATTTATGTACTTTTGATCAAAAATAACGAAAGATCGCGGCACGGCTTTATGCACTTGTTAAAGTACCTTCTGTTACCCTTTGCCGGGCTTTATAATCTAATCACGAGGCTGCGAAACTACCTCTATGATATAGGACATAAAAAGTCTTTTCAATTTGAAACAATTGTTATTAGCGTTGGCAATTTAAACGTGGGCGGATCGGGCAAAACGCCTATGGTCGAATATTTGATCCGATTGCTAAGCGGTAATTATAAAGTCGCTACGTTAAGCCGGGGCTATGGACGGAAAACCAAAGGGTTTCGAATTACAAATGATGCGGATACTGCGCTTACGGTGGGGGATGAGCCTTATCAGATATTTAGGAAATTCGGAGATCAGATTGTTGTGGCCGTGGGCGAAGATCGTGCTCTGGCTATCCCTACAATTTTAAATGAGTGCCCCGAAGTTCAAATAATTTTAATGGACGATGCCTTCCAGCATCGCGCTGTGGTTCCTCAATTTTCCATTTTGGTGACGGACTATTCTAAACCTTTTTATAAAGACTTTCTAATGCCCTTCGGGAGGCTTCGGGAGGCCCGGCACGGAGCAGGGCGGGCCGATGTGGTGGTAGTTACAAAATGTGTTGACTTTACCGAAGAGAAGGAAAATACAATCCGTCAAAAACTGCACAGGCAGGCGGCCAAGCCCGTTTTTTTTACTCGCCTGAATTATAAAGCCCCAATCGGTTTTGGACATGATCACCCCATCAGTAAGGATATTATATTGGTTTCTGCGGTAGCTAATAATCGCGCCTTTTCGCGTGAAATGGAAAGAGATTTTAAGATTCATCACCATGTACGATTTCCAGATCACCATGTGTACTCTCTCTCTGATATAAACGAGATTCATAAAAAAGCCGAATCGAGTAATGCCGATTCGATTCTGACTACAGAGAAGGATATGGTGAAACTTATTGATCCGGAATTGGAACTCTTAATCAGCAAAAAAAGGTGGTATTATGTTCCCATTGAGGCCGTCTTTATAAAAAATGGCCAGAAATTTGACGTAATGATAAATGAGCTTGTGAGAGATAACCTGATGAAACTGTCGGCTGCCAGTGAAAAACCAGAGGCTCTTTCCTAATTCTAATCTATTTTTGCGCGTGTTTTCTAAATTTCATCTTGTTTTAATTCTCCTTGCAGGAAGTTTATCCGTGTTAGCGCAGGAGGAGTCTCCCAGGCAGTCGCGCAGGGGATCTCAGATTCTGAATGACTCTACCGTAAATGTGTATGGGCCCAATACTACCAAGTGGATTACCGAAACCAGAATTTTCCAGAACAAGACAGAATATAAACCCCTTGATACCCTTTTGAGCAATTACCATCGTTGGACGTACGTTCAAAATTTTAATAATTTTTATCACGACCTCGGCAATGTTGGCACTGCACTCAATCCCATCTTTTTGCAAGCCCCTGCTAAGATCGGAGCAACACCAGGATTCACCTCTTACGGTAAATACTTTGATACGGAAGAACCTCTCATTTTTGATACGAAATCACCTTACACGAGAATATTTTTAGTTTGGGGCGGAGAAGGCCGGGCCATGTCGCGAATTGAATTTAGCCGGAACATTACACCCCGATGGAATTTTGGCTTCAACTACAGACCTATTCTGGTTGACAAGCAAATTCAAAGACAAGGGAAAGGCGACCGACAAACTATCAGCCAATACTACGATCTTCACTCATCGTATAAATCCGAAAACGAGCGCTACTTTATTACCGGAAATTACAGACGTATCCGCCATCGTGTTAATGAAAACGGTGGAATTTTGCTAACCCGCGATACCACAATGAATGGGTATTTTGACCCGAACGCGCAACCCTATCTTTTGGCAGCTAAAACGGAAGAACAAGGGAACGCATTTCATATTTACCATCAATACCAACTAGCTTCCCCTTTGCAGGTTTATCATAAACTGAATCTTTCCCGACAGGAAAATATTTTTAATGATACACGCAGCAGCGAGGTAAACTATGACAAATACTTTAAGTATACGAATCCTGATGATGATATCAATACCCAGGATGTAAACGATGCAGTTAGATTTAAGTCAATAACCAATGAACTTGGAATGAAGGGAAATGCCGCTTTCCTTTTTTATAGTTTTTATTACAAGATGCGGAGCTACAGTACATTTAATGAATACGTGGATGAAACTCAGTTATCCTTTAAAAATGATGGCATCGAAAATTACGTGGGTGGCCAGATTGACTTCCGGTTCGATTCGTTGGGCGAACTTTCGGCCAATGCCGAGTATTTGCTAGGTGGATATTATAAGTTAAACGGGCAATTAAGTACCCCCTGGCTTGAGGCAACGGCAATCAGTTCCTTGTCGAAGGCTGCGTTTTTACCACTTGCGTATCGCGGAAGTCATAATTCGTGGGTCAATGATTTTTCTGATCCCTTCTTTAACCAGCTTTCCGGATTTATTAAAACCTGGGTGGGCGGACTTTCGGTTGCCCCCGGTGTTACGTATACAGCGCAAACCAATTACATATATTATAAGCAGAACAAAGTGGCAGGCGAGCAAGAAGTACTTCCGGTTCAATCTTCCGGGAGCCAACAAATTCTTACACCCGAGCTAAGAATGTCAGTTCGCTTTCTTCGCCATGTATTTCTTAGGCCTCAGATCCTGTATTCCCATTTGTTGAGCAACGATGATCAGGCCATACGCATTCCAACCTGGTTTGCGAATGTGCAGCTGGCCTACGAAAATTTCCTGTTTAAAAACAATCTTCAGCTTCAGGCCGGAGTTGATTTCCATTGGCGCTCCGATTATACAGCACTGGGATATGCGCCTGCTATTCAACAATATTATGTGCAAGATGATTTTGTCAGTCCGGCCTTCCCATTGGTTGATGTATTTTTAAATGGAAAGATGAAACGCGGGCGTTTCTTTTTCAAGTATTCCAATCTGGTGCAATTAATCACACAGTCGGGCTATATACCTACACCGGGATATCCCGGCCAACGAAACATTCTGGATTTTGGATTTGACCTGTTTTTGTTTGACTGATGGAAAAGTATGTACTGGCGCTGACCTTGCCCACCGACCCTCGCTGGGTAAACATTGCGGAGAAAAATATTGAAGATATTCTGGTTGATCATGCGTATTGCGAACAGAAGGCAGCCTCCTCGTGTATATCGTTAATCATTACCTATCCTGAAAATGAAAATTTAGTATCGGTGCTTACTCCTATAGTGGCCGAAGAGTGGAGTCATTTTGAGAGAGTGTTGGAGCAACTTGCCAAAAGAGGAATGCGGTTGGGTTTTCCGCGGAAAGATGAATATGTGGATCAGCTACAAAAGATTGTTAAAAAAGGAGGGAATCGAAATCAACAGTTAGTTGAAAAATTATTGTTAAATGCCTTGATTGAAGCTCGTAGTTGTGAAAGATTCCGTTTGTTGTGGAAGGAAATTCAGGACGCGGAGCTTAGTAAGTTTTATTACGAGCTGATGGTATCGGAAGCCGGTCATTATAAAACCTTCTTGTCTTTAGCCAAACAAGTCATGGAGGAAGAATCCGTAGAGAAACGCTGGCGCGAAATTCTTAAACAAGAAGGTGAGATTGTTAAGAATCTGGAAATACGCGGAGATCGGATTCATTGATCAATTCGATACAATGATTTTCAAAACCTGCTTCGCCTTCTGGGTTTTAAGGGCGAGCAAATACGACCCTGATTTAGCGGGCATAGGTAATGTTTGTGAATGCAAACCCGGTTCCTGAGTACCTAATGATAAGGTAGAAAATCTTTTACCCGCCAGATCATAAACCTCTATTTCTACACTGGTTTTTTGTGTTATTGTATAAGATAGCGTAATGGGACCGGTAGTTGGATTGGGAAAAGCGTTAAGGCTCGTAACGGGAACAGTTTCATTAATCCCCGTGGGCTTCACTTGAATATAGAGATTGTCTATCGACCAACCCCAGGCGGTTCCCTCGGTATCGGAGTGGAGGCGGAAGCGGAACAGCAAGGTGTCGCCAGTATGAAATGTATTACGTAAGTCGATTGAGTGATCAACCCATTGGCTTTCGTTGCCCGGTTGATTCATTGTATAACTGGTGAGCCACTTGGAATTAAAGGATGCATTGTACCCTGCTGAAATGGGAAGCCAGGTAACGCCATCTCTGGTACCTTCTACAATTGCATAATCTTTAAACTGCGGTTGACCGAATTGTGAACCCACTGAACCAGGTTCTATAATGGCCACATCACTGTAGGTGAAGAAAGGATTCTCACCCGTAAGAATAATGGGATGTTTTAGAATGGCCACCCCCGCACTATTCACAGGATAATTGTGAAAACTTTGCAAGCTGGAATTTAGGCTCCCAAAAGATTGAACCAAAAATGCGGTGAGGGCAAAGTCATTTGCGTCTTGAAAATGATTAAAGTATTGTTTTTGAAAAGACTTTAGAAGGATGTGTTCACCGGTAACGGTTTTAGAATGAAAAGGAGCGTTGTCTTTATAACCGATAAGTTTAGCCTTAACACTTCCCAGGGGTGCGTCCGCGATTTGCAGCACGTAGTTTCCCGGTACCACTGCATTCAGTTTTCCAACTTTTATATTTTGAAACCATATTTCAGTTGAGTCATATTCATCAAGCAAAGAAATTGACAAGGATAACCTGGACTGAGGGGATGTGCCAATTGCATTTATAATGGGATTAATCAATACAGTTTGGAGATTCTCCGTTTGGGCTGTCCAGATTCCCCGGCCATGGGTGGCGATGACAACCTGATCATCCTGGCCTTTCATATTCCAAACTGCAACATTCGGAAAATCATCAAGCAACGACCAGGTTTGTCCGTTGTCTAACGACTCCACTATTCCGATTTCAGTTCCTACCCAGATAATCTCTGGATTGTCGGGGCGAACGTAAAGACAATACACTGCAACATTCGGAAAGCCCGTGCTGCTGGTAGATCCTAAACCAAAACCTGAAATATCCTGCCAGGTTTGGCCCAGATTTTTTGTTCGCAGGATTTTTGGTTTGCCCGCGAAAGAGAACAGCGCGAATGCTGTGCTGTCTTCTACCGGGTGAGATGCCAGTTTAGTAATGCCACCAAGAACCGTTTCATTATAATTATTGGTGGCTGCAAAGGTTTGACCACCGTTGGTCGATACATGCAAACTTCTTACGTCTCCGGAATTAACCATCGCACTGCCAGCCCAAATTATATTGGCGTTTGCCTGCGACACTTCAATATCCATTAAAGAGGTGGAGCCCCATTTTGTAGTAATAGGAGTTAAACTCCAGTTTGCACCAAAGTCATTCGATCGAAAAACCCCAGCCGATGACAGCGTGAAAACAACATCGGGATTATCTTTTGAGTAAGCCAATTTCGAAACAAAGGGATGCGTACCAGAAAGTCCGTTGGTGGCAGAGTTCCATGTGGTTCCGCCATCGGTCGAGAATTTGAAGTTGTTCCCTTGCGAACCTCCTAATAGTTTTTTGTCGTCCAACGGATGCCAGATTACTTCAAAACCATCACCCCCAATGCCAAAGAGGTAGTGTGTGGTATTGGAGGCGCTGATCCCCGATGGAGATCGCCAGGTTCCGTTATCCTGCATACCGCCAAAATATTCATCGAACCCCGGTCGTTTATCCGCTCCATAGAATTGACTTGTATTATACGTTCGACCCACCATCGTCCAGTCACCTTGATTAATGCCCGGTCTTGCTGATGAGTTTGAAATAAAAATTCCACCATCGCTGGCGTTTAAAATTTTATATGTGCTGCCTGAAGTTTGAATAGCAACCAGGTTATGATGATCGGGATGGACATCGGTTCCAAATACGCTAAATCGATTTTTACTATCAAAATTTCCGTACGCATCAGCAACGACAGCGGTGGTTGCATTGATTCTGGGAATAGAAGATAAGCTGATTTTTATTTTAGAGTCAACGATATCGGCTGGCCAGGTTTTACCCGCAGCCAGCACGGGCCAAACGGAATACATTTGCTTGAAGGTCTGCCCCCCTGCAACAGCAATGTTTGCAGAAGGTGAACCCGTATAGTCTTCTTTGTGAACGAAAAGATATTCTCTGCTTTGTGAAGAAGCAGGTCCTTCGGTATTTTGTAACAACAAATTAAACTGGCCGTTCCTATCCTGATCCCGAAAGGAGACCATCAACTGCTTGTTGTTAGTGATGTCCCACACTTCAAAGGGAAC
>JAEUUB010000609.1 GCA_016787745.1 Cyclobacteriaceae bacterium | reverse complement strand
CTACCTGCTTCGAGCATCTGAAAAATCAAGGGTATAAAATCCTGGTAACAGACCCTTCACCCGATGGGATTTCTATCCACGATGTACCCATCGATAAAAAAATAGCTCTGGTTATGGGCAACGAATTGCATGGTACATCTGCATTTGCCTTATCACAAGCGGATATGAAAGTACGGATACCCATGTATGGCTTCACGGAAAGTCTAAATATCTCGGTGAGTGCGGCTATTTGTCTTAATGCATTGATTCCTAAACTGCATGCATCGGAGATACCCTGGCAGCTATCAAAAGCAGAGAAAGATAACATTCGATTACGATGGGTTAGAAAAATGATGAAGCGCCCTGAGATTATGGAACGCGAATTTCTAAAGTCTATTCAGTAATTTGCCGCGGCTTTAATTTATTACTCATGATTTTTTTGAAGAAGGTACTGCGAGGCGGAGTGTTTTTACTGATAAGTATCTTATTGTTTGTATTGTTGACCAATCTTTGGGTTGTAAAAAGTACGCAGGCTGAAGTATTAACGGATTTTGAGTTATTGCCCGATAGTGGTGTGGCGCTTGTACTGGGCACCAGCCATCGATTAATTAATGGAACCCCCAATCCATTTTTTCATAACCGAATGGCCAAGGCGGCACAGCTTTACAAAGAGGGGAAAGTTGTCCATTTCATTTTAAGTGGCGACAATCGTACAAAGTATTACAACGAACCGATGGAAATGCAAAAAGCATTGATAAAACTGGGTGTTCCGGCCGAGTCAATTACTTTGGATTATGCCGGGTTGCGCACACTCGATTCTATTGTTCGATGTAAAGAAATTTTTGGGCAATCCAGAATTACCATAATTACTCAGCCTTTCCATAGTTATCGAGCCTTGTTTATCAGTAAGTATTACGATATGCAAGCGGTTGCGTTGGTGGCAGAGGAACCGAATATGGAAAGAGCCTTGCCCGTCTATGTTCGCGAATACCTGGCAAGAACAAAAGCAATTCTGGATTTATATATATTGGGAACTACCCCGAAACATCTGGGCAATAAAGAGCCTATAGGTGTTTAAAAGAAATATTTCTTCGGTACGCTACCCTTGTCCGGTTGGCTCCGTATAAATGATTAATTTTGCGTTTAAACCCGAATTGTGAGCAGTAAATTTAGATTTAAGGTTTTCGCTCTTTTTATTTCTCCTCTCCTGATTGCCGGGTTCGCGCAAGCGCAGGAAACGATCATTCAGGGTAAAGTGATAGATGCTGCTTCAGGAGATCCTATTCCCTTTGCAAACATTGTCTTTAAGCGAACTTCCATTGGCACAACTACAGATTTTGAAGGCAACTATTTGCTAAAGACCTCAAATCCTGCAGATTCAATTTTTGCCACCTACATAGGATATAAATCCCGGACGAAAGCAATTGTAAAGGGTGCAAAGCAAACAATAAATTTTCAACTCGAAGAAGATGTTACCAGTTTGCAGGAAGTGGTGGTGAAAGCCGGAGAGAATCCCGCCTTTGAAATTCTCAGAAGAATAGTCCGAAACAAAAATAATAATGATAAACGCAAGCTTATTGCGTATGAATACGACACCTATACCAAAATTGAAATTGATGTTGATAACATCTCAGATAAATTCCGCGAGAAAAAAATCGTTAAGCAAATAACGCAGGTCTTGGACAGTATTGAGCGGATTGCCGGAGAAGATGGTAAACCTATACTGCCGGTATTTATGACAGAGAGCGTGTCTAAAATTTATTACCGCGACAATCCTTCCTTGAAAAAAGAACATATTTTAAAAACGAAAATCAATGGGGTGGGAGTGGAAGACGGAACGACCATCACACAAATGGTTGGCTCATCTTTTCAGGAATATAATTTCTATCAGAACTGGCTTAATATTCTTAATAAGGAATTCGTTTCGCCCATTGCCGATGGCTGGCGCATTTATTATGATTACGATCTTACCGATAGTTTGTACATAGGCAATGATTTTTGTTATCGGTTGGATTTCTTTCCGCGCAGCCCCATGGATCTGGCCTTTACAGGAACCCTCTGGATTACTAAGGAAGAGTATGCGCTTAAACAGATTGATGCTTCCACAGGCAAGCAGGCAAATTTGAATTTTGTGGATAAAATCCGAATCCAACAGGAGTTAGGAAAGACTGACTTGGGGCCGTGGCTTCCAATTAAAAACAGGGTGCTGATTGATATAGGCCAGCTCGGCAAAGAAAATGCAGGAATGTTGGCAAAGTTTTACACAAGCAATAAGAACATTGTCACCAATCACCCTCGGCCGCAACCATTCTATGAACGTTCTATCGAAATGGCCGAAGATGCGCGAATGTTTGAGAATGATCAGTATTGGGATACGCTGCGTCATGAACCGCTAACTGAAACGGAAAAGAATGTTTATAAAATGATGGATACCCTCCGGAATATTCCGGTTGTAAAAACGTATACCGAAATAATAAAAGTTGCTTTAGATGGCTACTACCGGTTTGACAAGATAGAAGTGGGATCGTACGTAGGGTTATTGGCATGGAATGACATTGAAGGAGTGCGGGTACAAGCGGGAATAAAAACTTCGTACAGCTTTAGCAAGAAATGGGTGCTGAAAGGAAATCTCGCATACGGATTTACAGACGAAAAAATTAAGTACATGGCTTCTGTGGAACGTATTTTATCGCGCCATCGATGGACTACATTGACATTCAGGGCCCGCAGCGATATCGACAGGGTTGGCGTGGATAATGAAAGCCTGGATAACAACTCTATTTTATTGGCCTTAGCCCGATGGGGATATTTTCGAAGAGGGTATTACTCCGATGATTATCGGGCAACCTTAAATCGCGAATTGTTTAAAGGATATTCTCAGAAAATTTCCTTTCGCTACTGGACATTTGACCCCACCTTTCAATTTGGCTATCCTGCCAACCCGGAAGATGCGAATTCTATGATTCTCGATAGTTATCAAAATTCAGAAGTAAGTATTGAATCGCGCTATGCAAGAGACGAAGTTTTTCTTCAGGATGACAACGAACGCGTTAGCCTGGGAACAAGCAAATGGCCTATCATCACTTTAAAATATACCCATGGATTTAATGGGGTATTTGGCAGCGATTTTGAATACGACAAATTGAGATTGGGTATTTCTAAAAGAATTAAAACCGGCCCCTTGGGCGTAGGATATTTAACCCTTACGGGAGAATACATTTTTGATACGCTTCCATACCCCATGCTGGGAATTCATTTGGGGAATCAATCCCCTATTTATTCCTCAGTGCTTTATAGTTTAATGAACTACGGAGAGTTTGTAAGCGATCGCTTTGCATCGCTTCAATACCAACAGTACATGGAAGGGTTTTTACTTAACCGGATTCCCTTGTTGAATAAATTAAAGTGGCGATTATTGGCAACCTCCAATGTTATTGTAGGTGGCATGCGCGACTCAAATAAAAATCTAATTTCATCCACTACACCGGATGGCTCCGAAACGCTGCCGGTTGGCTATTTCCAAAATGGAAAGCCTTATATTGAGTTGGGGTATGGTGTCGAAAACATTTTTAAATTTCTTCGCGTTGATTTCGTTCACCGCTTATCTTATCTCGATAACCCCAATGCCCGCAAGTTTGGGGTGTTGTTTACGCTACAAGTTCAACTATAACAGTCTATTTTTCTTTAAAACTTCCTCTTAAAGAATGTATTAAAAGGCGATATTTGCGTTCCTAAAAAACGAAACTGGTAAATGAGTTCTGTTAAAATAACTTTACCCGATGGTTCTTCAAGAGAATACCCGCAAGGAGTAAAGGGTATAGAAGTTGCGAAAAGCATCAGCGAAGGATTGGCCCGCAATGCCTTAGCCATTGAAGTGAATGGGGAGATCTGGGATTTAAGTCGCCAGATAGTATCAGATTCTTCGGTACGTATTTTTACATGGAACGATAAGGGCGGCAAGTATGCGTTCTGGCATTCTTCTGCACACCTTTTTGCGGAGGCGCTTGAGGCACTTTACCCAGGGGTTAAGTTTGGCATTGGCCCGCCCATTGAAAATGGTTTTTATTATGACGTGGATTTAGGGGATATTCCTTTTGGGGATGAAGAATTGGTGGCTGTTGAGAAAAAGATGATAGAACTCGCCCGGCTAAATAATGAATTTGTTCGCTCCGATGTTTCAAAAAAAGAAGCGCTTGCGTATTTCAAGCAGAAAGGGGACGAGTATAAACTTGAATTGATTGATGGGCTGGCAGATGGTTCCATCACTTTTTATAAGCAAGGAAATTTTGTCGATTTATGCCGTGGGCCCCACATACCCAGTACTGGGCCTATTAAAGCTATAAAACTTTTAAGTGTTGCCGGTGCGTATTGGCGTGGGGATGAGAAGAACAAAATGCTTAAGCGTATTTATGGAATTACTTTTCCAAAACAGAAAGAACTGGAAGAGTATCTCCATATGCTGGAGGAAGCAAAAAAACGAGATCACCGGAAATTGGGCCGTGAGTTGGAATTGTTTGCCTTTTCTGAAAAAGTGGGGATGGGGCTTCCGCTATGGTTGCCCAAAGGAACGATTCTGCGCGAACGACTCGAGCAATTTATGCGCAGGGCGCAGGTGCGGGCCGGGTACGATCCGGTGGTTACCCCTCATATCGGCAGCAAGCAATTGTATGTTACCTCGGGCCATTACGAAAAATATGGCAAGGACTCTTTTCAGCCCATTCACACCCCCGATGAAAACGAAGAGTTTTTATTAAAGCCGATGAACTGTCCGCATCACTGCGAGATCTATAAAGTAAAACCAAGATC
>JAEUUB010000582.1 GCA_016787745.1 Cyclobacteriaceae bacterium | reverse complement strand
GCCACCATGCTTTCCTTCTCTTCCGATAAACCTATTTATAATGTTGGAGAAAAAGCAAATCTGGTGATTCCGGGTAGTGCGCAAGGACGCGCATTAATCAGCATTGAAAATGGTAGCCGGGTATTGCAAACCTACTGGCTTGAAACAAAGCAAGGCGACAATCCATTTAGTTTTGAACTCACGAAAGAAATGACTCCCAATGTTTTTGTTAACGTAACACTGCTTCAGCCCCATGCACAAACAATCAATGATCTGCCCATTCGGTTGTACGGAGTTATTCCCATACAGGTAGAAGACCCACGAACACATCTTGAACCTATTATCGCAATGCCTGACGTATTGGAACCTGGCAAAGAAGTAGTGATTAAAGTTTC
Source organism: Cyclobacteriaceae bacterium (assembly GCA_016787745.1). Taxonomy (GTDB): domain Bacteria; phylum Bacteroidota; class Bacteroidia; order Cytophagales; family Cyclobacteriaceae; genus ELB16-189. Next base: position 3,235 of record JAEUUB010000582.1, on the reverse strand, counting down.
GGAAAAATCAAAACGCAAGATGACCTACACACTTGCTGTTGTTGATGAGGGGTTACTTGATCTTACGCGCTTTAAAACACCCGATGCCTGGAGTCGCTTTTACGCCCGCGAAGCACTTGGAGTAAAAACGTGGGATCTGTACGATCAGGTGATAGGCGCTTATGGGGGACGAGTAGAACGTCTGCTTGCCCTGGGGGGCGATGCCGAGTTAGCGGCCAAAGAGGATGATGCAAAAACAAATCGTTTCAAACCTGTGGTTTTGTTTTTTGGACCCTATACGTTGGAGGGAAGTAATAAAGAGCATCGCTTCATTATGCCCCAATACATTGGCTCGGTAAAAACCATGCTTGTGGCCGGGTATGAGGGAGCCTATGGAAAAGCAGAAAAGTCTACACCCGTTCGTAAACCGCTAATGGTGCTGGCTACATTGCCCCGCGTGCTTGGCCCCGAGGAGAGAGTGAAACTGCCGATTACTTTATTCGCTACCGAAAAAGGAATCAATAATGTAAAGGTTGAAATAAAGGTGAGTGGCCCCGTTAGCCTGGCCGATGAAAGTTCCCGAACCATTTCGATGGGCGGAGAATCTGACCTCACCCTTGACTTTGGCCTGCTTGTAAAATCGGAAACCGGAAAGGCAAGAATTCAGATACTTGCCTCGGCTGGAAATTTTAAAGCAACCGATGAAATTGAGATAGAAGTTCGTAACCCGAATCCACCTATTACACAAGTGCAGGATGCGGTGCTGGAAGCCGGTAAGGGATGGAGTGGCACGGTAACCCCCATCGGTATTGCAGGCACCAACTCATCAATCCTGGAGGTATCCAGTTTGCCACCGGTTAATTTGGGTCAACGCATGCGGTACTTGTTGCAGTACCCCTATGGCTGTATCGAGCAAACTACCTCTTCGGTGTTTCCACAATTGTATCTCGATAAAGTAAAGGCCCTGACCGAGGAAGAAAAAAATACCATTCAACGAAATGTGAAAGCGGGTGTGGAGCGATTAAAAACATTTGTGAATCGCGATGGTGGATTTTCATACTGGCCCGGTCATGAAGATACGGATAGCTGGGGCACCACCTATGCCGGACATTTTTTAGTGGAAGCGGAGACCAAGGGCTACTTTGTGCCAAACGATTTGATTAAGCGCTGGAAAAAATATCAAAAAAGCAAAGCACAAGGCTGGCGTAAAAATCAAGAGTACAGCAGCAGCGAATTGATTCAGGCATACCGATTGTATACCCTGGCGCTTGCGGGCGATGCTGAGTTGGGTGCCATGAATCGCCTGCGCGAACAAGGCAATCTTCCACCCACCGCGGCCTGGATGTTGGCGGCCGCGTATGTAAAGGCGGGTCAGCCGGAAGCCGGAAAACAATTGATTGACAAATTACCGATGCAGATAAAACCTTACCAGGAGTTGGCCTACTCGTATGGTTCCGATTTGCGCGACAAAGCCATCATGCTCGAAACGCTTCTATTGCTTAATGATCGTATCAAAGCATTTGAATTGGTTAAAGAAATTTCGCAAGCCATGAGCAATACCAATTATTGGATGAGCACACAAACTTTGGCGTGGTGCTTAAAATCGGTTGGTAATTATGCCGGTGGCGAGAAGGGGGATTTGAAATTCAGTTACGTTTATAATGGAAAAGAAGTACACGCCAATACCGCCCTTACCCTGGCCCAGGTAAATCTTCCCATAGAGGGGGCGAAGGGGGGCAATTTGAAAATAACCAGTGAGAGTAAGGGGGTGTTGTTCGTCCGGCTGATTCAGGAAGGAGTGCCCGCCCGTGGAGAAGAAGAGGACGGAGAAAAAAATCTTTCCATCAATGTTACCTATGCAACTTCATCGGGAGAACCGGTGGATCCAGCGTTGTTAGAACAGGGCACTGAGTTTGTGGCCACCGTTACGGTAACCAATCCCGGCATGCGGGGCATTTATAAAAACCTGGCGTTGAATCAAATCTTTCCCTCAGGGTGGGAGATTAATAACTTACGCTTGACGGGTGATGAAGGTGCGGGCCTTACAGGCGATGTGCCCACGTACCAGGACATTCGGGATGACCGCGTTTATACATACTTTGATTTAAATGCTAATCAACGTAAAACATTTAAGGTATTGCTCACCGCCAGTTATGCGGGTAGTTTTTATTTGCCTGCAGTTACCTGCGAGGCGATGTACGACAACAGCGTGTACGCGCGGAAGAAGGGAAAAGTGGTTGAGGTGGTGAAGCGGGTGGTGCAATAGATGTAACGAGGATGGTTCGTGGGGACACGAACCATGGAGAGAGGATTTCATTTAGGTAATAGAATTTATCTTTTTAAGGATTTGGATTATGAAGACATTCAGGAGTTTGAACGGAAGTATGGACTAAGATAGAGGATGAGAATATCAAAAGAACTTGCTTTGAAACTGCTGATTGGATTGTTTATCACAGTAGTCATTTTTCATTTGCTCATCGTATTTCAAATTATTCCCTATACAATAGTTTGGGCTGGTAAGCTGAAAACAATTGATGAAATGTATGCTTTCGAAGCAGCTTCTATTTCCATTAATGTTTTTCTGGGTGCAGTATTAGTATTGAAAGGTAATTATATAACACACAGAATTCCTGAACGTGTATTGAACACTATATTGTGGGTTTTCATGGTGCTATTTGCCTTAAACACAATTGGAAATCTAATGGCCGAAAGCCTGTTTGAGAAAGTTGTTTTTACGCCCTTAACGTTGCTGTCAAGTGTGTTGATTTGGATTGTGGTAAGGAGAGAATAAATTAGATCAATCATCGTGGAAAATATTTATTTCCCTCGCGGAGTCTCGCTTCGGACTCTGTAATTGATGGAGTAAAATAGTTAGATGTGAATTTGGAAATTATAGTGCGGAGACTCTACCAGGAATTGGGGAAAAGTGTTGAGCTAGTGAAACGGGTGGTACAATAGATGTGAAGGGGATGGTTCGTGGAGACACCAACCATGACAGAGGAATGTACCGAGAGATTTACAAATTCGTTTTAGTAACGCATACTTTGAGCAACTGTTCTGAAAATTCGAAATTGTTTTTCGAATCCCCAATTGCTATTGGTATCTTTGAAGTGTATCACAAAATAAATAGTAATGATTATAGACATTCATACGCACATTAATAATTATCACGAAGAGCGGGTGGTTTCTTTAGAAGATTGTCTCGATAAACTTACAGAGACCATGAAGGAAAATCATGTTAATTATTCGCTGGTAC
>JAEUUB010000580.1 GCA_016787745.1 Cyclobacteriaceae bacterium | reverse complement strand
CACTAATTCGCTCATGCGTTTGTGTGGTTTTTTTGTGCCTGCATACTTTATTGAAAGCGAATCTGATAAGTACGGATCAAACAGTAAACACTTTTTATTCCACTGCAGAAGGAACCCACTTTGGCCTAACCACCAAATATCCATTGAGCCCGCAGTACCCTCCTTCTTCGCGTTCCGAATTTCTTTTGCTAATGATTCACCTTGGTTGAGGGGTTTAATTAACATAACCTGATTCTTGTTTCTGGAAACTATAGACTGGATACTGGAACTGGATACTAGATTGTGATGAGATCAAGTGACAAGTATCCAGCATCTATTTTAAATTTTCTCTAACCTTCTTCGCTCCTTTCACCATGTTGGTCAGTTTTTGTCGCGATGCCCAACGCGCTGTCTGGCTCAGCCCGCAGTCGGGCGCAACCGCCAGTTTTTCGGCCGGTACGTATTTCAAACATTTCTCAATACGTTTCACCACATCTTCTTCGGTTTCGATATAATAATTTTTTACATCGATAATACCTACCGCCACATCCATCTTTTCAGCAAAGGTGGCCAGCAACTCTACCTCGGCAAATTCACGGTTGGCCATTTCAATATGTACTTCATCCACGCTAAGATTTAAAAAATCGGGAAGCATAGGCGCCAGGCTTCTGTACCCTACCGGGCGGCCTTTAAAGTTCCCAAAACACAAATGGGTGGAAAGACGACATTTACCCGCCACACTTTTTACGGTGCGATTAAAAATATCCACAAACTTTTTTGTGTCTTCTTTGTAGGCATAACAACTCATGGATGGCTCATCAACGGTTATCTCGGTGCAGCCTGCGGCAACCAAATCTTCCAATTCTTTTTTCACAAATGGCAATAACGCTTCGGTAATGGCATAGCGGTCTTTATACTTTTCATTGGGAAGCAAGCGGCCGCTTAACGTATAAGGACCCGGTACACTAGCTTTTAAAACTGGCCCTTTAGGCGCCAATTTTTGCAAACGCTTAAATTCCTTCACAGCTCCGAGGCCATCGGGTGCAGTAAGCATATCCACAATGGAATTTTTCCCGCGTTGATCATGAGCAGCCGGACCGAACTTTCGAAGTTCATCTGTATTTTCTTTTATCCCTTTAATGAATCCATAGAAGGAAAGATTAAAATCCAACCGGGTTTGCTCCCCATCGGTGATTACATCTAATCCTGCAGTAACCTGATCATGAATAGCGGCTATAACGGCATCCTCAATCAACTCCTCACGGTCTGCATTACCAAACTCATTTAAATTTTTAACTGCAAATTCTAGCCATCCCGGAAACGGATAGCTGCCAATAACGGTGGTGCGAATAGGAACAGGTTGCATAGTTTTATTTTGATTTACCTACGTGTTGATACAATTTTGCCAAACGATGCGCATGTTCATCATACGCACTCTCAAAAAGTTGAATTGCTTTTTCTTTGCCAACCACATTTGTTGCTGTTAACACTTTGGGAGGTTGACCTGCCTCTGTTAACAATCGGGCCACCTCCGCTTTGATACAATTGATGATTAGCGCACCCCCAACCGTAGAGCCAGGAGCAACCGGGGTTTCTAAATCTGGAATCAAAATCATAGAATCGCCCACCGGGGCTCCGGTATCTAAAATCAGATCAGAAAAATCGCTCAACTTTTTAGCATCGCTGCGTTTGCTCTCACTTTTTTCGGAATGTTTGGTAGTAAGAATTGAAACAACCTTCACTTTTTTCTTTTGAAAAAGTTCCGCCATCTCAACAGGAACAATGTTGGTTCCGCTGGAAGAAATAATTAAGGCAGAATCGATCGGGTCAATGTCAAAATTTCTGAGAATGCGTTCGGCCAAACCAGAAACGTTTTCTAAAAACATGGCTTGCCGTTGCCCATTGGCGCCCACTACTAAATTGTGAAACGTAAGCGACAGTTCCACAATAGGATTGAACCCGGGGAACGAACCATAGCGTGGCCACATTTCTTCCACCATAATGCGGCTATGGCCCGAGCCAAATACATGCACCATGCGCCCGGCCAGAATAGATTTAGCAAATACGGCTGCAGTCTCTTTTATTGTTGCTTCCTGGGCAGCCACCCGATCAACAATTTTTCGGCTTAGAGTAAGATATTCCTGTATAACGTTCATTTAATTCTCAATTGATTTTGATAAAGCAAAGCCGGCTGCACCCAAGGCTCCGGCAAGATCGGAAAATTGGGCGAGTCGAACCGGAATCTGTTTTCCGCCTGGTCGCCATTCAAACTGTGCCCGATACTCATTTAAAGGCTTCAATAATAATTCTTCCGCCTTTGATATTCCCCCACCAATAATGATCAGTTCAGGTGACAAAATGTTTATAAACGAGGCAATGGCTGCTGCCAGCTTTTTAATCGAGGTCAGCCAAATCTCCTTGGCAAAAGAATCTCCTTCTTCATATGCTTTCACTAAATCCCAGGTGGTCTCAAATTTTCCTACAGATCTTTTCTGGATCGATAAATTTCCAATCGCATCTTCCAGACTACCGGGCATATTGGTAACATCCTTATCGGGATCAAGAGCATCCACAGTTATGTGACCAAGATGACCCGCCATCTGCCCCACCCCTTGGTATAGCTTTCCATCAATTAGGATTCCTCCGCCAACACCAGTTCCCAAGGTAAGCATAGCTACAAATTTTAAATTTCTGGCGATGCCAAACCGGGCTTCCGCCATAAGCGCTGCATGCGCATCGTTTAAAACAACTACTTTTTCCTTTGTAAAGTCTCCCCAATTAAAGTTCTCTAATCCCGGCAAACGACCCGGCATATATTCAATACAAGTGTTTGATGCGTTTGCAAGACCAGGCGCTGAAAGTCCAATTCCTTTTATTTCACTGGGCGACACTTGCCTAAACTCCTTTATGATTTTAGCAATCTCATTCTTCCAATGTTGGTCATCATGCTCATGGGTTTCTTTTCTGACTTCTTTTACAATGGTACCATCTTCTTCTACCAAAAGAGCTTTGATGTGTGTGCATCCTAAATCAATACCTATTGCCGTTTTCTCCATAGGTTAGTATTGTCCTTCGCTTACTTCCCATCCACCATCCACAGCGAGTACTTGTCCGGTAGTAAATTTGGATTGATCTGACATAAAAAAAACTGCGGCTCCATCCAAATCCGCGGGGACACCAATTCGCCCGGCATCTAGCGGTTGTTTGGTTTTTATAAACGATAAAATGTTTTGGTCATTGGCTGCGCGCTGGGCCATGGGTGTTTCCACCAGTGCCGGAGCCAGCACATTGATACGTATATTATTCGTTGCGTAATAAGCTGCAAGTGATTTTGTGAATCCAATAACAGCCGCTTTGGTAGCCGCGTAGGCATGTGTGGCAAAATATTTTGGTGAAGGGGAGTAGCCAAGTACAGAACCCATGTTGAGAATTGCTCCTGCTGTTTTTCTTTTCAAAAAAGTCTGAACTGCCGCCCTGTTCGAAAGCATGAGCGAGGTTAAATTAAGTTCAAAGGTTTTATTCCAGCCCCCGATGGTAAGTTCATGTAAAGGAGCGTCTCCAAACCTGCGCCCGCTGCCGCCCGCAACATGATAAAGTCCATCGAAGCCACCAAAGTCTTTAATGCATATATCAATTGCTTTTTGCGCGGTTAACTCATCACACGCATCTCCGGAAAAGGCAAAACCGTTTTTGCCCAATATCTGATTAGCCTGAACAACATTGTCTTCTTCTCTGCCCATCACAACCACCTTAGCTCCTTCTTTTGCAAAAGCCTTTGCAGCCGAAAGACCTAAGCCTGTGGTGCCTCCGATTATGACGATACTCTTTCCCTGAAGCCAATTCATTTTCTAAATATACTAGATTGCCATTACAAGTAAAGACTGTATTAGTTTGCAGGGGTTTTTAAAATAATCGTATCCGAAGGTAAGGGGGGCACACGATAGTTGCCAATCTCGAAGTGTACCGCTGGCATTTTTTCTTTCAACAGGACAACATCCTCCGGTATTATCGAAGACCGAAAAAGGTAGATTGTCCTAAGGCTTTTTAAGTGTTGGAACTGAAGAAGTCCCGCAGGGCTTACACGTGTTCCATTTAAGTTCAGATAACTTAGATTTTTGAAATTAGATAGGTTGCTTAACCCTGCATCCGTTACCGCTGTATTATCCAACCAAAGTTTAGTGATTTGTTTTAGTGATTTTATCTGAGCTAATTGAGTATCGGAAAGAGGTTGATCACTCAACTTAAGCCAGAAAAGCTGCTCTTGCAATGAACTTAGCTTTTCTATGGCAGAATCTAAATGGGTAACATTTACCAGATTAGCATTTAGGTAATTACTATTTTCTGCGAGTGGCAAAACAACAACTCCCCATTTTCTTAATCGATTTAGCACTTCCTCGCTTGCCGGATTTACAGGCTCTGTTGGTACATCCTTAAGGCTAACTTTAGTTGAAGTCGATAAAATGGCAGCTACCTTATCTTTGGCTCCGCCCTGGGCAAGTGTCTTCGTAAAGTTGGCACCGGCTGCAATCCAGGCATTCAAAATTTCGATTTCCTCTGTTGTTAATTGTTTTTTTTCTTTTGGAGGCATGTGATCTTCATGCTCGCGGGGAAGTTGAATACGATCAATCAATTCACTTTCTTCTACCCTTCCTGCCACAAGAACTACTCCTCCTTTGCCACCCTTTAAAATATGTTCGCGCGAATCCAATCGAAGTTTCCCTTTTTGTTTTGCGCTACCATGACAACTGTAACACTTATCTTCCAAAATGGGGACGATAAGATCATCATAAAATTTAGCGCTATCCAGATTTAAAGTTGAAAAATCATATGAGGCTGATTGTAAAAACCCAGCTGTAAGAAAATCTTCACCGTGGGTGATTGATCCCCCCAGATGCCCGGTAACGGTAACAAGTAGCAACGCGATAATTGAAAGAATCCGGTGAAATTTCTTATAAAGTTTTTCGTACTTGAAAAACCAATACACGAAGGCAACTAAAGCAAGGGTGATACCCGTCCATTGATGCCATCCGACCAATTCAGCTTCATAGTCACCACTCTGAAAAAGCAAGTATCCGGTAGCAACAGAAACCATTGCGCCAAATGCTCCCATTAAAAGTGTGATTGGAAGTACCCTGCGAAAAGGCTTATACTTTTTTTCTTTTGGAAACCATTCGAATAAAATGGCCAACAGTAGAATGCCTATAGGCAAGTGAACAAGTACCGGATGGAACCGTCCAGCAAAATCAAGCATACCGTTTACGAAGAACTTCCATCATGTGCACATTAATCTCCCATTGATTGGCAACCGGCTGTCGGGTATAGGGTAAGGTTGGCATATAATCGGGTGGGCCAAATTCGGTAAGAAAAGTCATTGGCGCCCCGGCTCTTTTCTTCGCCTCCACTACTTTATCCCACCAGGCAAAATGAATTTCTACGGCTTGTTTCCATTCGGGTGCGCGTGGGTCACTTACCTGAGGTCCTTCGGGGTGCCCGATGCGTGCGTGAATATGATCGGTTCGATCAAGTGCTAATGCAATCGTTTCTTCCTGATCACTTAAATAAGATTCATGAACATTACACCAATGCGAGATGTCGAGCGTAAGGCGAAGGGCAGGAATTTTCTTCATAAGTTCCGCTGTTACAGGCGCTGAGTATAAAGCCCGCCCCCGATGTGTTTCGTGATAGATGGGCACCCTCATTTCTTTTGAAAGATTGTTTGCGTAAACGATTAGCTTCTCTTTTTGATCGGCTGTAAAATAATCTTTGCCGGAGTGCCCATTAAGGTAAGCGGGTTTGGATTTACAGGCCTCTACCAGAAATTCTTTAAATTGGGATTCATGCTTCGAAAAATCTTTCTCACCGCTGCCAAACAAAAAGGCAAACTTCAAATCGTGTTTCTTTAGAGTTTCAAAAAGTGAATTTCGATCCGCTTCATGGGAGGGCCACCATACTTCAATACCATCGTACCCCGCTTTTTTAGCTTTAGCACAAAATTCATCCCATGTTCCGGAAAAGCCCCAGTTAGTTGCAAAAATTTGTAACGAGTACCCTGCTTGTGATGATTTCATAATTGGTTTGGCAAAAGTTTCTAATGAGGAAAATAAAAGTCCTGTACCTGCAAAAGCCGAAGAAGTTATGAATTGTCTGCGGTTAATTGCCATCATGCTAATATTTCGGTTATAACTTTCCCGGCCACATCCGTGAGTCGGAAGGGTCGGCCTTGAAATTCGTACGTCAGTTTTTCATGGTCGAATCCTAATTGATGCAAGAGGGTAGCTTGCAGATCGAACGGAGTTGCTTTGCCATTAATTGCCGCATACCCAATCTCATCTGTTTCACCATAAGTAAAGCCTTTTTTTATTCCACCGCCCGCCATCCAAATTGTAAATGCCTCGGTATGATGATCCCGGCCTTTGAATGGATTCTTTTTGCCTTCGCGATTTTCGGCCATCGGGGTTCTTCCAAACTCACCACCCCATACTACTAATGTTTCTTCTAAAAGTCCACGCTGTTTTAAATCCAAAATCAATGCCGTCATGGCTTTATCAACCGTGCGGCATTTGTTTACAAAACCAACATCAATAGCAAGATTAGAATCCGTGCCATGGCTATCCCAACCCCAATCAAAAATTTGGACAAAGCGAACTCCTTTTTCAACTAATTTACGAGCTAATAAAATGTTGTTGGCCAAACTCGCTTTGCCCGGTTGCGTGCCGTACATTTCATGAATGCTTGCCGGCTCGTCATTAATGTTCATAACTTCAGGCACGGAGATTTGCATCTTAAAAGCCATCTCGTACTGCGCTATGCGCGAGAGTGTTTCGGGATCCCCCTTCTCTTCATAATGAAGTTTATTCATTTCATTAATGGCTTCAATGGATGACTTGCGCAAATCCCGCGTTATTCCTTCCGGATCTTTAATAAACAAAACAGGCTCCCCTTCCGAACGGCATTGCACCCCCTGATACACAGAAGGCAGAAACCCACTGCCCCAAACACTTTTGCCGGCATCCGGATTTGTACCTCCGGAAGTTAACACCACAAAGCCCGGAAGATTTTCATTCTCGCTTCCTAAACCGTAGGTAACCCAGGCCCCCATGCTGGGCCTTCCCAGCCGGGCAGAACCTGTATGCATTAGTAATTGCGCTGGCCCATGATTAAATTGATCGGTTTGCATCGCCTTTAAAAAGGTTACTTCATCTACCACGGAAGAAAAGTGTGGAAGATTCTCAGAAACCCATGCGCCTGACTGACCATATTGTTTAAAGCTTGCTTGTGGCCCCAACATTTTTGGTACACCGCGAATGAAGGCAAACTTCTTCCCCTCCAGTAAAGAGGGTGGACAATCCTGACCATTTAATTTTTGAAGCGCGGGTTTATAATCAAATAATTCTAACTGCGATGGGGCACCGGCCATGTGTAAATAAATAACAGATTTTGCCTTAGGCACAAAATGAGGCACACGAGGCGCAAGTGGATTCGATGATAAAATTTGCTCTGTTCCTTTTTTACCAAAAGGATTGCAACTGCCAAACACGGAAGCAAGTGCAAGCGCACCAACCCCGCTTGTACATTCGCGCAAAAAATGTCGTCTTGTAACAGATTCGAGTTGAGTTCTTTTGAGTTCTTCCAGAATCCGCTGTTGGTGAAAGTGTTTCATAGCTAAATACCAATTCTTCTTCCCTGATTTGTATCCTTACAATCAGCACGTTCTTTTGGTCTGTGAGGACACAGACCTTGGGCAATACAATCCTTGGGGTTGTTTAAATTCTTCTGCAGTTTGCTGTTCGAGAAGTGTTTCATTGTTGAAGGGTAATCTCAGTAAACCTATTCATCCATTCCCGGGTTTGTGTCCACACAAATCTATATACGTTTAATTTTTTGTAACGAATTCATCAAGGTTCAAAATTGCCGAAGCCACCAATGCCAACGCCCTGGTTTGTGGGCGGTCTCTTTGTTTTGATTCATTGTTCCTCACTCGTTTCATTTTATTGTCTTCATATTCTTCCAAGGCTTCAGAATATAATTTATTCAGAATGGCTAATTTTTCATTCGTAATTTTTTGTCCCGTGGCAGATTCATACCCCAAGGCAAGTTGATCTTTTAATGTCTTCTGAAAAGACATTCTTTTTGCTAACTGATATGAAGCTTCCACATATACCGAGTCATTTAACGTAACTAACGCTTGCAACGGAGTGTTAGTACGGATGCGTCTGGCAGTGCAAACTTCACGCGTAGCTCCATCAAAGGTAAGCATGGAGGGATAAGGAGCAGTACGCTTCCAATAGGTATAGATGGCTCTGCGATATTGATCTTCTCCCGCACTTTTTTTCCAATCCTGCCCGTTCCAGGGGGAAAGCCAGATGCCGCCCGGTTGGTAGGGCATTACACTTGGCCCATACATTTTTTTACTTAGCAAACCACTTACTGCCAATGCCTGATCGCGCAATTGTTCAGCAGAAAGCCGCACACGGGGCGCGCGCGCATAATATAAATTGAGCGGATCTTTCTGCAACAACTCAGGAGTAACTTTTGAATCTTGTTGATACGTTGCTGATAAAACAATTTCCTTAATTAGTCTTTTCAAACTCCAATTGTATTCATGCATCAGTTGCCACGAAAGATGATCCAACAATTCAGGGTGAGTAGGAGGAATTCCTTGCGTACCAAGATCTTCAATTGTTTCGGCCAACCCAATTCCAAAAATTTGTTCCCATACTCTGTTTACAATTGTGCGTGCGGTAAGTGGATTTAAAGGATCTGTTATCCAGCGGGCTAGACCTAAACGATTATTAGGTTCGCTTTCTGGAAATTTATGAAGGGTGTGGGGCACGCCAGGTTCAACAACTTCTCCTTTCACCAACCAGTTGCCGCGCTCAAATACCTGAGTAGTTCTTTTTAGGGAAGGTGAGTTCTCTACCATGACCGGAGTGGTTGGAACCTCTCTTCGAATTAGTTCCCAAAAGATTTTACTGGTTTCGGGGTTAGCTTCATCCCACGTATCGGTAACGTAAAACCAATCGAAAATCATTCCGCTTTCGTCAGGCTTTTTTAGATTCGAATTTACATACGTAAAATATAGATCATGCACCCCTGATGCCATTTCAAATTCAAAAGAAACAATTTGCCATTTGTGCTTAGTGTTGTTCACTGAAACAGTTTTCAATAACTTCCCTTTTGCCGAATCCAAATGAATTTGCCAAACGCCATCGTTTTGCCAACTTGAATACCGATAGATGAGTTTATTTTTATTGGTTAAATCTACTTTCGCCAACCGGCATTGTGCGTGGTTTCTAAAGATCAACCATTTTGTGTCGGTAAGTTCACTATTTACAAATTGATCGGCCTGTATGGAATTAATGGAAGGTTGCCAGGTTTTTGCAAATGTGTAAACTTCTTGAGCCTTCGCAGGAGAAATATTCTGTTCGATCCAATGAGTTAAACGAGTGAGTTTTGTACTATCTTCTTTTTCAAAATGGCGGAGCAACGGATATTCAGCCTCTGTATCTTCATCGCGTGTGTTATTAAAGTATGCCATAAACTTATAATATTCTTCATGCCGAAACGGATCGTAGGGGTGACTATGACATTGAACGCAAGCGAATGTAGTCCCCATTAAAGCCTCCCACGTAGTATTAACACGATCCAATACGGCCGCGGTTCGAAACTCTTCATTGTCGGTACCCCCTTCGTCATTTGTCATAGTGTTTCGATGAAATGCGGTGGCAATGTATTGGTCATCGGTAGGGCGGGGCAACAAATCGCCAGCTAGTTGCTCGGTTACAAATTGATTGTAGGGCATGTCTCTGTTAAAGGCACGAATCAACCAATCGCGGTAACGCCAAATAACGCGACTGTCATCACGTTCATAGCCTTTTGTATCGGCATACCGCGCTAAGTCCATCCAAACTGCAGCCCATCGCTCACCATAGTGGGGCGAAGCCAATAACGAATCCACTAATTCTGCGTATGAGATAGGATTAATTTCTCGTAAGAATTTATTCGCAAGAGATTGGTTCGCGGGAATTCCTATGAGATCTAAACTAACCCTGCGCACCAAGGTCGCCTTCTCAGCGGTGGGTGAGGGTAAAAGCTCTTGTTCTTTTAGCTTAGCATAAATGGAGGGATCTACATCGGTTTTAGTCCAGGCATTTTTAGTTGGCATGGGCCGTTCCTTTACAGCCATGTATGCCCAATGATCGCCCCAGGGCGCGCCTTCTTTAATCCATTGCGTGAGAATTCTTATTTCTTCGGAAGTAAGCGGTTCTTTTTTATATGGCATTCGCGCTTCCGGATCAGATGAATTAATTCGATTGATTAACTCGCTGTGCGCCACATCGCCTGGTATGATTGCTTTCTTGCCCGATTCGGCTGCGGCTAATGCCTCCTGCCTGAACAAAAGGCTAAAGTTGGCCTCCCGTTTTACACCGCCATGGCAAGTAATACATTTTTTATTTAGAATGGGTTTTACCTGAGTGTTGTAATCAATTTTATCAGCCGGCCAATAAAAGTAGACCCCCGATGCTGCCATCAAAAGAATAAAACCAGTTACCAGAATCCGCGATTTCAAGGGTGAGTACTTAAAATTATTTTTAACCTATTCGTGGCACAAAATGCCTTCTGGCTAAGGTAAACTTTTTTGAGTAAAAATTTATGCGCCACTATACGAGCGGAAGAAACTCCGCTTATAAATACCTTCCCTTAGGGTCAAGCATTCCAGGGAAATTTCTCGCGTTGTGTAACAGAATTATCAGCTTTGCCCGAAACGACTTTGCGGCAGTTGGGATGTCCGCAGGTACATACAAACGACTGAATAGTGTCATCGAGCAAATCGGCATAGTCCAGGGTTAACTCTTCATCACGACTTATATCCCTCAAAGCAATCAGATTTAATCCATCGTAAATGGTGTTTGGATCGCAACTATGATTTTGCGGAGCCCAGTTTTGCGGTTTTTGATCCCATAAAATATATACTTCATCTGAGATCGGATAAGCATAATGTCTGAATTCCTCAATTTGCTCGGGCGTCCAGTTGGTTTCCACATACCGTTTGGTAACAATACGCTGGGCGGATTCTTCAATCTTAAAAATTACTTCGCCTTTCGTCAAGGCTGTTTGCGCAACTATCCCGTAGCCGTTAATTGCATTTCCATTTACTCTGTATTTTCTTTGCCTGGATGCATGGCGGGCAATTCCTTCAGCAATAATGTGTTTCAAAAATCCTGATTTGCCAATGGGATCAAACTTTAAAATGTAATCGGCAGAACCCTCATAGCCATCTTCATAGAATACCGAACATGTAAAATTTATTTCCAGAAAATATACTTCCTGATTTTCCTTCACCCGAAAATCAAGACGTGCATACCCTACCCCGGAAAAGCCATTGAAGATTTTCTCCGCTGCCGATCTCAGTTTTGCTTCCAACGCTTGATCATTGCAGGGTTTATTAACATCCGTATGTAGTTCTGAAGTCTTTAACGCGTAGGTTTTGAATTTATATCCTTTAGGGAATTGATACTCTATAGGTTTAAACGTTGTGCACTTGCGTTCCGGCTTGGGATTGGCAGCCACCAGTACGGTAAACTCTTGCCCCGCAATGTATTCCTCCACCAAAATATCCTCATACCCATCAGCCAATAAAGCCTCCACCTTGCTTGTTAACTCAGCCTGATCTTTTACCAGCGACTTATCATCCACCCCCAAACTGTCGCCCGCTTTGGCTGGCTTAACAAATAAAGGATAGGTAAGATGCTTTACTTTTTCAGAGAGGCCATGAGGGGTACAACTTATTTCGGCAAAGTTGGGAGTTTTAACCCCGCCACAGTATGCCACATACTTCATCAGGGGCTTGGGCGGATCATACAAGATTGCATTGGGCCCTGTGTATGGAAGGTTAAGTGCGTCTAACGTGTTAATCACATCTATAGAAGGCACCGACCAATCCAGATAGCCTTCACATAAATTTATAAAGATGTCGTACCTGGATTTTCGAAGATCCTTAAGCTGTTTGTAGGTTGTCAGTTTATTTAAGAAGATATGATCTACCTGATC
>JAEUUB010000572.1 GCA_016787745.1 Cyclobacteriaceae bacterium | reverse complement strand
ATTTTCATTCCCTTCTTTTCAACGAAGAAATCCGGCTCGGGGATCGGGCTAAGTCTCTCGAAGCAGATTATGAGACAACATGAAGGCAATATAACGGTGAAGTCTACCTTAGGCGAAGGAACAGAATTTCTACTTCGGTTCTAAACTTGTTAAACACCCGATTAAAAATCCCGAAAGATTCTTAGATTTGAACAACTTACAATCCTATGCAGGACGTTCAAAAGAAAGTACACGGTATCCTAACCGAAAAATTAGGGATTCCCGACTCTGAAATTACTCCCGATGCAAGCTTCGTAAAAGATCTGGGTATTGATTCGTTGGATTATGCCGAACTGGTCATGGAGTTTGAGCAAACCTTCGATATCAAAATTCCGGATGACGATGCGGAAAAAATGCAAACCATTGGCCAGGCCATTAGTTACATTCAGGGGAAGCTAAGTTAGCGAGCTGGTTGGAGCTCATAATAACTGCAAAACCTTTTCATCCGACCCGCCTCTTCCATACGAAATGGACTTCCCTGTGGAAGATTATTAATTGGGGAATAATACCAGCCATTTGCGCTATCACTCCAATAGACAACATATTTCTCTAAGGAGATCATCACTACATCCCACTCGTAAACCTCCTCCCCTTCTTTATCCAACAGCCCGGTAAATTGAAGGAGTATGTGGTCTTTTTTGTAAAGCTCTCCCTTGTTGCATTCAATAGAATTTAATCGCATGAGCAAACGGCTTTCAACATCCCACGCTTTAAATTTTATTTTACGCTTTTCAAATTCCATAGGGAAGTACATTACCTTTACCAAGGCAAGGAATTAATGAACGAAAATAAGAAGGTATTATTTATAATCAATAAATACTCGGGTACCGGGTATCAATCCAAAGTGGAAGGGGCCATTCTTTCGCAATGCGATAAACTTGGCATGGAAGCCACCCTTGCGTTTACCAAAAGCCGTGGGCACGCCACGGAACTTGCTCACCAGGGCACAGCGGATAAAAAATACGAAACCATTTTTGCTGTAGGAGGCGATGGAACGGTGAATGAAGTTGCAAAAGCGATTGTTCACACTAATCAGGTTATGGGTATTCTGCCTTGTGGTTCAGGAAACGGACTGGCCCGTCATCTCGGCATTCCAATAAAAATTAAAGAAGCCTTGCTTACGATGGAATCTTCAACCATTATAGCCATGGATTCCTTTCGCGTAAATAATCAATTGTCTATTAATGTTTCCGGTATTGGATTTGATGGGCATATAGCCGGCCTGTTTGGTAAGGATGGCAAACGCGGCCTGATGAGTTATAGCAAGTTGGTGCTGAAGGAGTTTCTTCGTTACAAAGAATTTGAAGTTACCATTCAAATTGATGGCATGTCGTTTCAACAAAACGCTTTCATGATTGCCTTTGCCAATTCCTCCCAATTTGGAAACAATGCGCACATTGCTCCCCATGCCTCTGTATGTGATGGACTATTGGATGTAAGCTTAATCCGGAAAATACCGCTTCACCAGATAGCCGGTTTTACAACAAAAATGTTTTCTGGTCAGCTTCACCGGTCTGCTTTTACCGAAATTAAAAAGGGCAAAGAGATTTCCTTAACGTTTGAAAAACCAATGCCCTACCATATTGATGGGGAAGGACAGAGTCCCCAGCGTGCTTTCACGGTGCAGATGCAACCAGGTTCTATATACATGTTGGTACCCATTAATTCAAAATCAAAGGTATAGACTGTACAACAATGAAATTGCGGGATAACCGAAAATCAGATCTTTCCGTTTAAACCATGATCGGCATTTCTAACTAAATTCAAAAAACATGAAAAAAACTTTTACACTACTCTTACTCTCCATCACTACCCTGGGTTGGTCTCAGGGACTGACAACGCCTCCCAGTGGTGATAATCAAAAATCGAAAGTAACACAATTCATTGGCCCTGTGGAGATATCTATTCTTTACAGCAGCCCGGATGTACACGGCCCAAACGGTGAAGACCGAACCGGAAAAATCTGGGGTGAGGTGGCTCACTTTGGGTATATCGATCAAGGATTTGGTCCGTCAAAAGCCGCACCGTGGCGTGCCGGTGCAAACGAAAATACTGTGTTTACAGTTTCGCACGATGTTACTATCGAAGGCAAACCCCTGAAGGCGGGAACGTATGGACTTTTCCTGGCCGTATCGAAAGATGGACCGTATACATGGATCTTTTCAAAAAACAGCACCAGTTGGGGCAGCTATTTTTACGATGCTAAGGAAGATGCGCTGCGCGTTGACGTTACCCCTTTAGATGCTCCGTATAAAGAATGGCTTACGTATGGATTTGAAGACAAACTTCCGAATTCTGCCAAAGCCTACTTACGGTGGGAGAAAAAACGTATACCTTTTACGATCGAAGTTCCCACCATAAATGAGATTTATGCCTCCATCATGCGCGAGGAATTACGAGGTGCCACGGGCTTTACACAACAAAACTGGCTTACAGCCGCGCAGTTCTGTGCCCAGAATAAAGTGAACCTGCAGGAAGCCTTAACCTGGGTAGATATGTCGGTTAGCAATCCTTTTATTGGTGTCGAAAATTTTGGAACCCATCAGACACGCTCCATGATACTACAAGCGCTGGGCCGTGAAGCTGATGCAGGTGCTGAAATGGATAAGGCTATTAAAGATCCGAATGCAACCGTTCAGGAAATTCATCAGTACGGGCGCTCCCTTTTAGCAGCCCAGAAGAAGGAGAAAGCTATGGAGGTTTTTAAATACAATGCCCAAACCCATCCGGAAGATAAGTTTACACCCAATGTGGGACTGGCCCGGGGCTATGCGGCTAGTGGCGATAAGAAAAATGCAATCAAATACTGGGAGTTAGCCATTAAGAATTTGCCCGAATCTCAAAAACAAAATTTGCCGCAATACCAGGCCGAAATAGACAAGCTGAAGACCGGTAAATAAATTAAAACGAGGCTGTATCAAAAAGTCATCTGGTCATCGCGGGCCTGCCTGCGCGTAAGCCCCGCTTGCGTATAACTTCGTGCGGGCAGGCGCTTCGGCAAAGGCAGGCACCGACCCGCGATCCCGTTTTTTAAATGGATGATGTGATTCCGGCTCAGGGCCGGAATCACATTTCACTCTTAATCGGCTTTTGAAACAGCCTCTTTCTTTATCTGAGTCGCATTGTTTTCTAAATTCATCTAATAAAAATTACCTTTTGTCGATATGATAGGATGAATAAGAACGTTAATTGAGCAAGATGTATTTATTTTGCGCCATGAAACGTTTTCTTTTGTTCGGTTTTCATGCCTTTTTCATAGGATTTCTGACTTTTCCCGCACTTGCACAGGAGGGTGAATTAGAGGAACCGGTTATTGTTTATGATCCTCTTTTCTGGAAATCGGAACTACGGTTAAAGGACAGCCAATGCCAATCCATTCAACAAATTAATTCAGAGTATTATCAGTTGATAGAATCCACCGCAAGAAATTCGGAGACATCTCAGCCGGAGTTGCAGGAGATCGCGAAGGAAGGACTTGCGGAACGAAGTCAAAAAATCTGGGGCACATTTCATACAAACCAAAAGAAAAGATGGGTGAAAATGTGGAGCCATCAATACGGAGGGCTCTGATTATTTGCTCATCAGTTCCCCGAGTGTCTTAAGGCCTCTTTCTATCTTATCGCTCCAGGGCAGCCCATAACTCAATCGAAAGTAATTCTGAAACTGGCCTTGTGCTGAAAAAATCTGACCGGGTGCTATACCAATTTGGCTCTTGAGTGCTCGCTTGTGTAATTTATATCCATCACCACTTTTCATTTCAATCCATAAAACAAAACCACCTTGTGGCTGAGTAATACGAATGTCTTCAGGAAAAAATTCCGTGATCGCCTGAAGATAGCGTAAGCATTGCGTGTGTAAATCTTTTCTCAATCTCCTGAGATGAAGTTCGTACC
>JAEUUB010000509.1 GCA_016787745.1 Cyclobacteriaceae bacterium | reverse complement strand
GAGCAAGGGCGCAGCATCTCAGCAGGTTTACCCGATTACCCCTGGTGGTTTGGAGCCGACATGACCTATACCATACCCGGCATTCTTGCCACCGGTAATCACGAACTGGCCAAAAGTTCCATCCAATTGCTGTTTAAACTTTCAAGGAATGAAAATGGCAACGGTAGAATTGTTCATGAAGTTTCTACCAATGGTGCTGTCTTTAATCCGGGAAATGTAAATGAGACAGCACAGGCTATTACCATGCTGAAAGTATATGTAGACTGGACGGGCGATAAAGAGTTAATCAATCAACTTTATCCGGAAGTAAATAAGGGAATAAATTGGTTGCTTGATGAAATGGATACTGATAAAAACGGATATCCGAATGGAAATGGCATGATGGAAATTCACGGGTTGGATTCGGAAATGATTGATGTGGTTGTATATACCCAACAGGCGCTTGAAAGTGCAGCAGCACTGGCTCGGATAATAAATGATACAAACGGGGCTGCAGACTATGAGAAGAAAGCCTTAGAACTTAAAACTAAAATAAATACGGAATGGTGGAGCGAAAAAGACAAATCGTTTGGAGACTTCAGAGGAAGTATTTCGGAGGCCATGCCCATTGTAGAGGCTGCGCTTATCAGAGCGGATACACTTCAAAAACCATGGGCGGTTAATGAACTTAAGGTCACAAAATCAGTTCTTAAAAGAAGTTCTTCCGGAAAACAACCGCATGTTATTTATCACAATTGGGTTGTCAATACACCTATGGAAACAGGTGTGGCGGATTTCAATAAAGGAGTAGCTGCCCTGGAAACCGCCAAAAAGTATGAGAACCCGTTTGGTGTTTATGTAACCGGCATTGACAGAACCGAAGAACCTGATAGTGCCGTACTTAAATCCAGAAAGAAAACATTTTCCTATACAGGAGCAGTCATGACTTTACCTACAGGTGTACAGGCCATAGCCTCCGCCCGATACGGCATGCCGGATCAATCGCTTACCTATATAAAAAAACTAAACCAGTCCTTCAGCTATGCATTACCGGGTTCTATGTACGAAGTGTCGCCCGATTTTGGAATGATCTCTCAAGCCTGGAATATTTATGGAGTGGCCGTGCCCATTATTAATTATTTTTTTGGAATTCAACCGAAGGCGTACGATAAGACCATTTTGATTTCACCTAACCTGCCACTTTCGTGGAGTACTGCAACCATAGAAAATGTAAGGGTGGGGAATAACTCACTCGGTTTATCTGTTCGTAAAACTTCCGAATACAGCGAATACAAAATTACACAGACTTCACCAGCGTGGAATTTAGTGGTGGATATAAAGAATGCTTCTAAAGTGATTGTTAATGGGAATGAAGTTAAGCTTAAGTCACTTGATCAAAATCTACTTACCCTAAGCGGCCACGAAAACCTGGTTTTGATTTATCCAACGTCAGTCAAATAAAGTCAGGTTGCCAAATTGATCGGTGGCCGGTGTTGGAAGGATTAAAAGCGGACTTTCTGCTTGCGGAGAGTTAATCCCCGGGGACACCGTAAACCCTTCCAACTCGTTTGCCGGAGCGGGTTTTAATAAGTCAATTAGCGCTTCCGCGGTAGTTTCTTTATTAAGCCAGCGTTCTTCCTCTTTTCGGGAAAAGAGTACAGGCATTCGGTCGGTTACGGGAGAAACGGATTCATTGGCTGAGACTGTTATGATAGTAAATGTATGATGCGCTTGTCCCTCCGAATCTTCATATTCTTCCCACAGTCCGGCAAAGGATGCAATCTTTTTTGATTTCAAAATAAAGCGCCAGGGGATGGATGTTTTTTTTCCAACCCTTTTCCATACATAAAAACCATCGGCTGGTATGATGCAGCGCGATCGCATCAGACTTTTCTTAAGTACGGGTTTATCCTGGATCAACTCGGCCCGGGTGTTCACGATCCTTTCCGCCAAAGTTTTATTTTTTGCCCATTGAGGAGCGGAACCCCAATAGAAAAAAGAGAAACCCTGCGGACTTTCGTGTGTTATGACGGGTAATAATTGGGAAGGGGCGGCATTGTAGCGTGGCGTATACCCGGTCGTTTCCGCTAGTTGAAATCGCTCGATGAGTTGTGTGTCTGGCGCATGGATCGAATATCGTTCGATCATAGAGATTGGATAAACTGTAAGGCTCTTAGTTCGGACCAATATAAACCATTTTTGTTGAATTGTGCGAAACCAACATGGCCTCCACGCTGTGGGTACTCAAAGGTAACATGGGTTGGATTTACATCCTTATCCGGATAACAGGCTTTGCTTAGAAACGGATCGTTAAGCGCATTGACTACGAGGGTTGGCCGATTAATATTACGTACAAAGCGAATGGCGCTGCACTGATTGTAATAATCGAGAGCATCGCGAAATCCATGTAAAGGAGCCGTATATACATTGTCAAATTCCAATAGTGTTTTTATTTTTCTTAATGGCTGGCTATTAATTTCGGAAATACTTTGAGACTTTTTTAAAACTTTATCTTTTAAACTTTTTAAAAAGCGCTGGGAGTAAATCCAGTTTGAAGGTTCGGAAATTTTTTCACAGCTGCTTTGCAGATGAAGAGGTACTGAAAAAGCAACACTTTTTTTTACCTTTGGATTTAGTTTGCCCGCCTGTTCCCCCAGGTATTTTAAGGTAAGGTTACCCCCCAAACTAAATCCGATTAAATTAATTTCATCATAACTTTGCGCTACGGCATGCTGTACAACATAATCGAGATCATCGGTTGCGCCACTATGGTAAAATCTGGGTTGGCGGTTTGTTTCCCCACTGCAGCCCCGATAATTCCAGGCTAGAACATCGGACTGGTGAAAATAAAAAGCCTTGGCCATGCCTCGTATATAAGATCGATCGCTGTTGCCTTCAAGGCCATGGGAGATGATAACCAGTTTCTTTGATCCTTGTTTGAGCCAATCCAAATCCAGGAAATCCTGATCCGGGGTGGAGATTCTTTCACGCTCATATTTTATACCCGAAACTTTTCGAAATAAAGAAGGGTAAATGGTTTCGAAATGATTTGTGAAAAGGACAGCTGGGGGATTATAGGGATGCATGCCTACCAACCCATTCGCTTTTTCAATTCAGCAATATGTGCCAGATGATGATCACCATGCCACGCGTACATGCCAATTAAATTATGAAGGGCAACGTGTTTCCGGGTATCCGGGTGAATAAATTGTTTTTGCAATTGATCGTGGGTTAGTGCCCGTAACAGCACACACCACTTTGCGTGAAGGGATTGTAACAATGAAATCGAGATAGCAGGCGCAGCGAGTGTTTCACCGGTTTGGGCCCAGGCTTTTTCATCATAGGCTTTAATTAGGGGGGTGCTTTCCGTTAGCATCCACTTAACACGTATATAGGCATTCATGTGGCTATCCGCGATGTGGTGGATTACTTGCCGAACCGTCCAGCCACCATCCCGATAGGGAGTGTCTAACTGAGAGTCTGTTAAATCTTTGCTAGCTGATTCAAGGCGATTTGGAAGTGACTGAATTCGCTGAATGAAATTGTTAAGGTCTTCGGAAGTATGAGATTCCTGTGCAGCAAACTTACCTATCGGATAACGAAGATCTTCCATAGCCCTAAAATCTAAACTTATAATACGTTCGTAAAATTATAACAAACTGACAACAGGCCTACTTATTGAGTTCTTTCACGGCTTCCTGCAACTGATCGTCATCATAGCCTTTGTTTAGCTTGACCGGGTTGGTTTTCTTTTTTCGCTTTTTCTTAACGCGGATGTTCGTAAACTCAATAAGAAGCGAGAATGCAACGGCAAAATAAATATACCCTTTGGGAATTTCCTGATGCAGACCCTCCAATAAAAGCGTAAAACCAATCAGGATTAAGAAGCCCAGTGCGAGTACTTCCATGGAAGGATGTTCCTTTATGAAATTACTGATGGCACCGGAAAAAAACATCATCACAAAAATAGAGACGATTACCGCAATAATCATAATAACTACCTGCTCGGGGGGCACGATGCCCACTGCGGTTAAAATTGAATCGAACGAGAAGATAATATCCAGGAGAATAATCTGAACAATGGTGCCGGCAAACGTAACGGCTGCCGATTTCGGCCCGCCTTCTTCATCATCATCGCCCTCCATTTCATGATTAATCTCTAAAGTACTTTTAGCGATGAGAAACAATCCTCCGAAACCAAGAATTAAATCTTTGCCACTAAAACTCATGTCGTGCGAGATAAAAAAATTAGCGGGTATTGTAAACAAGGGTTCTACAAATCCGATAATCCAGGTAATGCCGAGTAGCAGAGCAATTCGAACGAACATAGCCAAGCCTAAGCCCAAATTACGGGCGCGGGGCCGTTGGTCTTCCGGTAACTTGTTTGAAACAATGGAAATGAAAATGATGTTGTCAATACCTAAGACTATTTCCAGAAAGCAAAGGGTAAGAAGGGCTAGCCACGTGTCGGCTTTCAGAAATATCTCCATGCTTGTTTTAAGAGTTTATCGGTTATTAAATGTCAAATTAGGGAAAGGAACTTACATTTGGAACTACCTTAATCAAAAGAAAAAGGGGCTTTTTGTGCTAAAAAGCTCCTTTTACAGAAAATATCTTACTCTCTTAATTTTTATGAACCACCAGAATCTTCTTTCTTACCACACCCGCTTTACCGGTGCCTATTTGAACAATGTAAATGCCTTCGGATAGATTCTGGGTGCTAATTGATTTTCGTTGTTCTCCTTTTTCAAAGAACAATTCCTGCACGGGCCGCCCCAATTGATCAATAAGGTTTACTGATAACTGACTTTCTGGTTTAATGGGAAGTTCAACAATAAATCCTTCGTTTGCTGGATTAGGATAGAGTTGAATGCTTTCCATCAAATCAACAATGCTCGTAGTTACACTGGGGTTTGGCAGATTCGTTGGATTTATATCAAGTCCGGATTGATAAATTTCTTTAGTAACTTCATCTTGTACAAAGGCAATAATAGCCA
Source organism: Cyclobacteriaceae bacterium (assembly GCA_016787745.1). Lineage (GTDB taxonomy): Bacteria > Bacteroidota > Bacteroidia > Cytophagales > Cyclobacteriaceae > ELB16-189. Next base: position 2,128 of record JAEUUB010000509.1, on the reverse strand, counting down.
GATCGGTCACATCAATTTGGTTATTCTCAATCCGCATACTGTCTGTTACAATCAGGGTTGTGCTCTGGGGCATGGGAGGGAGCAATCTTCCCGCAGCCGATGAGATTAACTTACGCAAGACGAATTCATTATTACCAACCGTTTTTTCAACCACTGCAATTTGAAGCAAGGGTTTGCGGCTGGCAGGAATGTTAACCAACGCAGTAACCGAAACAGAAACTTTTAAGTAGTTAGGATCATTTGCAGGCAGCGTACTAACAGCAAGGGTATAGGGTGAATTCTTCAAGGCTTGCTTATTAAAACGACTTTCAATCCAGGCCGGTTGATCCAGTCGACCATTGCTAAAGCCATCAATGTAACCCCGTGGGATATATTGGTCAACGTAAGGAATTCCATAATAACCGGCTCGGGCGGAAGGATCCACAGTATTCACCTGGAAGTTTGGATCAGCACCCGGAAACCCGATATGGTACTGAATCTTGGCAGTTTCATTACCCGGAATAAGTTTAAAAGCTGCATTATTACTTGTATATCCAGGGTCACTTTCGTTGGTAAAGTTTTCAACCAAAGAAATCCTATTTCGGCTCGAGATCGTTACATTATTAAAAGCAATACCTTCCAATTCCCGGTCATTGTTGGTTTGAAAGGCCAGCCGGAATCTAACCTTAGCGCGTTCCCCTAACGTAAGATCCGCAATATTATCCAAGGCCCGCCTTGTCTGCACGAGCGTGTCACGATCCGGGTTGTCTTCCAAATCCTGAGAATCACCAGACCAACCCACAGGACTATTCCCAATATTGCCGGCAAAGAATCCCGAGGTATTAAACCAGTTAATTCCAGAATTTACATTTCCAGTAGGCTTCCAGGATAAACCACCGTCATCCGAATATTCAAGTACGGCACCATCAAAATTCTGTTGCGTGTTAAGTACCAGGTCCATAGAAATAACAGGACGTTCAATGGCTGCAATATTCAGGCAAGGACTATTCAAGAAAGATTTTTCGTTAGCTGAATAATTTCCTGTGGGATTTGTTACCCAACCGGGTGTGGTAAGTTTACTTTTCATTGGAGAGGTTGCTTGCGCAAATTGCCAACTGGTATTTCCATTTACATCCTCCACAGTCCAGAAACCCTTACCACCATCTATATCAGCCATCGAATAGGGAGATGCTGTGGTGTGCGTTAAAAAGTTTAAAATGGTTATATTTTTTGTAATAGAATTATTACACTCTGCTGCTGTAAAGGAGGTTACCGTTACCGGATATGTGCCGGCACCTGGAAATCCATGAACGGGATCTTTAATCGTACCACCCTCGGGGGCGGGGTTGGACGCTTCACCCTTTGCAATAGTAATTCCATCTCCAAAGTCCCATGAAAATTTTGCTACCGGAATATCAGTTGTGGTACTGAATACAGAATTATCTCCATCGCAAAGCAGGTTTGCTGTAAAGTTTGGTTTAGGATTTTGCCCCACCAATATAGTTCTGGTGAAGTCATTCTTGCAATTTACGCTGTTAACAACGGTTAAGCCTATGGTATAAGGTGCATTCGCAGAATTGAGGCCGTAATTGTAGGTTTGAATATTCGTGGTGGTTACCGAATCAACTTTGGTATCCCCATAAGACCAGACATAAAGATCATACGGAACGGCTCCATCCAAGGGACCCGTTAAAGTAAAATCCCGATCTTCACAAATATTGGTATTTGTAAAAACAGCGCTGGGTGCGGGTTTAATTTCTATATCAACCGGGATAGTATTGCCTTTACAGCCCTTGAATTGTTGCTGAACCAAAAACGTCTTGTTTAATTGAGCTAACCCAGATACCCCAGGAGCAACAAAGGTCCAATTGATTGAATCGATGGCTACAGTAGGGTCCAGCGCATCGTACCAAATAGGTTTATCAGCCGAGCCGCTGGGGCTTCCGCTAATCGTAAATGTGGTTGGGCTAGTTACCTGGCAGTAAGCAACATCAGGAGCTATTGGCAGATCGGGCTTTTTAACCCAATTGAATTTTCTAATTACTGAGTTCGGACAATTTTTTGTGTCGTTGTAACTCATTGTAATGGTTAGAGGCCTTTCATCTGCGCCTGCTAATGAGGCATGACCCGGATCAAATTCACTATTATT
>JAEUUB010000484.1 GCA_016787745.1 Cyclobacteriaceae bacterium | reverse complement strand
TTTTGGATTAGTTAAACGTGCAACTGTTTTGTTATCGGTGCCGGTAAGCTGAATCTCATAATTTTTTTCCTGCGTTGTTATTTTTCCGGTAACCAAACCGGTGTCTTCCTCTTTGAGAAAGATAATGTCTTTGGAAATTCTTTTGGAGCTGTCAAGCTCAACAGAGATAAAAGCTCCCTTTCCGTAGCGAAGGAAGGGTTTAAATTTATTTGGTTTTCCGTCTACTGTCGTATCCCGAGGTTGTTCAACTTTGGTTGAAAGGGTTATTGTATGGTACAGGGAATCAACAAGTAGGTTTGCGGGGGTTATTGCAGCGGTTTTAACGGAGTCGAGTTTTATGTAAATGCTATCGAGGTTAATATTTAATAGAGGTTTGTTAAAAGTGAGGGTGTGGTTTAGTGTTTTATTTTGGATGTTATATTGGTAGGTTACCTCGTTCAACGAAAATGATTCAGTGGCCATTTTGGTGAGTGAATATTTAATATAGAACGTAGTATCTATATATTGATTAACGCTGTCCCGGGCTTTGATTCTGGTAGCAATCGAATCGCCTGTTTCAAAAGATTGATAGAATATAATTTCACTATGTTGATCATTCAAAATAGACTGTGCTTGTTTGCTCGTAACACCGCTCACATGTATAGAGTCGATGCTTTTATTAAAACGAACCATTGTTGTTTTGTTCGTGTGGCGAATACTGGTTATCGCCAGAGGCCGGGTGTCAACAGCGATAAGATAAATGTTTAATGAGTCTGAATTTTTTTTTAAGTCAAGTGGTTTGGCGAGGTAGCCAAATTTTTCTGTCTTACTTTCAACTTTTAAGTTTTTGTTTTTGTCGTTAAAGGCGTAGATATAATATGTGCCGGCCTTTAAATTCTGAATGGAGAAATTTCCTTTTTTGTCGGACTTGGTTAAATAGGTAGGCGTATGGTTGAAGATGTCGAAGGTGTCAGATTGATACAGGGCAACGGTTATTTTTTCTGGAATTTTTTCAGAAAACGTTTCATGCACCGAGCCGCTTATACTAAGGGAATCAATCTCATTTCCTGTACTAAACGCAAGGCGTAAATTTTCAGCTGGATTTCCTTCGGTAATATCCTGTATCCCTTCCCGAAACGTTAGACTATAGGTTGTGCTATCTTTCCAGTCTTCTTCGGGTTCAATAATTATTCTGTTTCTTTTGCTGGTAAACTTTATGTTTTTACCTGGCGAAGGTGTTATCAGAATTTCTTCTTTGGGATCTTTAAGTTTAACATCTTCGTTGAAATCCAATTCCAGGATTTTCCCTTTAAAATTTTTTTGTCCGTTTTTTGGATTGGAAGATATTAGTACGGGAGGAATCTCATCTTGTGGTCCCCCCGTGGGTGTGGTTTGACTGGCACATCCAATTAAAATGAGGTAAAAGATAATCGCCTGGAGAAACGAAAGCTTCATACTTGTTTAGCGATATATATGATGCTTGAGTATTGCCCGGTGCGTCCGGCCGATAAATTTGATTTAACCCCTGAAATCATTGCTTTAACAAATCGAGCGAAGCTTGATTTTTTTGGATGCTTGTATCCTTCACTAAGCAAAGAAACATAAAGCGCGTCAAGTTTCATTCCCACAGTATCAATAATCTTAAAGCCTTCTTTGTTTAATAGTTTCACCATGTCCTGCTGAGAGAAATGCCAAAGGTGCCTTGGCACATCGTATCCCGCCCAGTAGGCGCCATAGTTTTTAGAATCTAAGGAATTGTGATTCGGTACTGCTATAAATAGTATGCCACCTTTTTCAAGGTGCTGTTTTAATTCTTGAATATTTTTATTCAGGTCATGTAAATGTTCTAGAACATGCCAAAGCGTGATCACATCAAATTTTTTACCTATCGAAGAGACCGAAGAGTAGATGGTGGTGCCTGTGTTTTCACTGGCTTGGTCTCGAGCAGTTTGTGAAGGTTCTACACCAGCTATTATCCAGTTCCGTTTTTTCATGTATTGGAGGAAGGCACCAGTACCACATCCAAAATCTAAAACGAAACCACCCGGCTTATGTTTACGCACCAACTTATACTTCCAGCGGAGAGTAAAAGTTCTGGCAACAAGATAGAGTCGATCAATAAGAGTATTCCCTTTGTTGGTATGGGAAATGTAATTGGCCGATTGATAGTAAAGAGAAATGGTGTTTCGGTCTGGTCGCGGGCTGGTAAGCACAAAATTACAGTTTACGCATTCTTGCAATGTAAATTCTGTTTTGCTTATGGAGTAATCCCTTGTTACCAATAAAGGTTTGAATTGTTCGGACGAACAAATGGGACAAGCACTAACCGTTTCAAATGTCATTTACCTAAATAAACCGTTAGAATAGAAACATCAGCGGGAGAAACACCACTAATTCGGGACATCTGACCGATTGTTTCTGGTCGCAGCCGTTTAAGTTTTTCTCTCGCCTCAGACGACAGTGCTTTAACCCGGTCGTAATCAAAATCTGATTTTATTTTATAATCCTCCAGACTCTCTATTTTTTCTGCCTGTTTTTTTTCGCGATCAATGTAGGATTCATATTTCAGCGAGATTTCAACTTGCTCAAGCACTTCCTGTGAATAGGAATTTAATTTTTGTTGCAATACGGGATCTATCTTTTTCAACTCAGCCATTCCGATTTGGGGCCTGCGCAAAAGATTAACAACAGGAATTTTTTCTGTGATCTCAGAAGTGCTTAATTGATTGAGTTCATAATTAACAACTTCTGGCTCAACCCGCATTTCTTTTAACTCACGAGACAGTCGGGTTAAATCATTTTTCTTATCCAAAACCTTCTCCAATCGATCGTCTTTTGCAAGCCCAAGTTTGTGGCCTCTCTCAGTCAATCTCAGATCGGCATTATCTTGTCGCAATAAAATTCGATATTCCGCGCGTGAAGTGAACATCCGATACGGTTCCTGAGTCCCCTTGTTCACCAGGTCGTCTATCAAAACTCCTATGTATGCCTCAGAGCGCTTTAATATAAATGGATCCTTTTCCTGAATTTTGTTATGCGCGTTGATCCCCGCCATTAATCCCTGGCAGGCGGCTTCTTCGTAGCCTGTTGTTCCATTAATTTGGCCTGCAAAGTACAGATTATCAAGTAGTTGAGTCTCTAAACTCATTTTTAGTTGCGTAGGCGGAAAGTAGTCGTATTCGATCGCATATCCGGGTCGGAACATTTTAGCATTTTCAAAACCAGGTATTTTGGTTATTGCCTGATATTGAATGTTTTCTGGAAGTGAAGTGGAAAAACCATTAACATATATCTCAACTGTGTTCCAACCTTCGGGTTCTACAAAAATTTGGTGGCGCTCGCGTTCGGCAAAGCGATTTATTTTGTCCTCAATTGATGGGCAATACCGGGGACCTAGTCCCTTAATCCGTCCCTGGAACATGGGCGATTGATCAAAACCTTTTTCGAGCTCCCGATGAACTGATTCATTTGTATAAGTAATCCAACAACTTAACTGCTTCTCCAGCGGCTTGGTATTGCTGAAGGAAAACTTACCAGGATTTTCATCTCCAGGTTGTTCTTCCATTAATTTGTAATTAAGCGAGCGGCCATCAATTCTTGGCGGTGTTCCTGTTTTCATTCTGCCCGACTCAAAGCCAAGGGCAATCAGTTGCTCGGTTAAACCGGTTGCATTTCTTTCAGCGGCACGGCCACCCCCAAAGCTCTTTTCTCCAATGTGGATTTTTCCATTTAAGAAGGTTCCATTGGTCAGTACGACCGCTTTACCAAATATTTCAAGCCCTAATGCTGTTTTTACTCCAATTACTCGCCTTTCTTTAACGATCAATTCTATCGCC
>JAEUUB010000477.1 GCA_016787745.1 Cyclobacteriaceae bacterium | reverse complement strand
AGAAGACTTCAATCTCCGAAAGAAATCTTTCCTTCCATCGACAAAGAGCCGGGCTTTGGGAATGAAGAAAGCTGCCAGGAAGTAAAACATCCTGGTTATGGCAATCCCCAATGAATAAAAAAATCTCACTGAATTGTGAAGGTTGAAACTCTTAAGGTTCTCATTTTCCCTTAAAATCTGGTTTACGTTTTTCGACAAAGGCCTGCATGCCTTCTTTCTGGTCGGTCGAGGCAAACGTTAGATAGAAATTTTTTCGTTCAAGAGTAAGTCCTTCGTCTAAATGTGTTTCAAAGGATCGGTTAACGGATTCTTTGGCCAGTTGAACTGCCACAGGCGAAAGTTGGGCAATCTCTTTGGCCAATTGAAAAGCTTCATAAAGATACATTTCTTTTGGAACGACTTTGTTTACCAATCCATAGGATCGGGCTTCTTCTGCAGACAAAAATCTTCCTGTAAGGATTAGTTCCATGGCTTTTGCCTTGCCAATTGCTTTCGTTAAGCGTTGGGTACCTCCGGCTCCGGGCATCGTTCCTATTTTTATTTCGGGTTGACCGAACTTTGCCGTTTCGGAGGCGATGATCATGTCGCAGGTCATGGCCAACTCGCAGCCACCCCCCAGGGCAAAACCCGATACGGCTGCAATAATTGGCTTCTTTGTTTTACGAATCTGATCCCACGTGCTAATCTGATCGATCATCAACATATCAATGGCCGTTTTGTCGGCCATTTGTTTTATATCCGCACCTGCGGCAAAAGCCTGTTCGCTGCCAGTTATTATTATAACGCGTACGGCATCGTTCTTATCGAGTTGTTGTAACGCATCGCGCACCTCTTCCATCAATTGGCGGTTAAGGGCATTCAGCTCCTTTGGCCTGTTCAATTCGATCAGAGCCACGTAGGGCTCCTTGTTGTCCGTAACTTTGATGAATTCCATACTAAAGGTTTTGGCAAAGCTATTGATTTTCGGTGGCGTTTAATAAGAGAAACTTAGAACCCATCTCTAAAATACTTTGTCATGCGGGCCTGCCTACGCGTAGCCCTCCTGTGTATAACTTTGTGCGGACAGGCGCTTCGGCAAAGGCAGGCATTGACCCGCAATCCCCAGTTCAGCGCATGTAATCGGAGATTCCGTCCCGAAGCTTCGGGACGGAATGAGAGATGCTTTCAAAAGTATTTTGAGATGGATTCTAGTTAGAGATCATGATTCGGTCAAGTAAGTTCAACACCGTAATTTTGGTGCATGAAGGTATTATTTGTTTGCCTGGGAAATATTTGCCGGTCACCCATGGCGGCCGCTATTTTCAATCACAAAGTTCAGCAGAGAGGTCTTCCATATCAGGGCGATTCCTGTGGCACGGGGGATTACCA
>JAEUUB010000399.1 GCA_016787745.1 Cyclobacteriaceae bacterium | reverse complement strand
GCTTTTAAATGTATTTTCATTATACGTAATCTTTCGGGAGCCCAATCTTCTTAAACGGGTAGCGTCCAGCACTTCAGGAAATTCGTTTTTTAAGGTGGCTGCCACCGGTGCGGCCGTTACAGCTTCCTTAATCACTTCACCGTTAACTTTGCCTTTTAAAACAATGCGCACCATCTGATCTGCCTTTTCGTTATACCGATCATAGCTTAACTCGTCTACAACAAACATCATAATCATAAGACAGGTAGCAATGCCCATGGCCAGCCCTAAAATGTTTATAGCAAACAGGCCTTTGTTCTTTACCAAATTCCTCCAACCAATCTTAAAATAGCTTTTATACATACCGTAGGTGTTTAATTGTTGATATCCTTCTGTTGGTTTGATAATACTGGGCCTGAAGAGTAACACTACATCAATGATAAATCTCACGTCTGCTTTCTTCTTTCCACTTTTTACTTTTCTTTCATCATACAATTCCATCAAATCCCCCTCAATACTATCGCGCAACTTCGGGTGGCAGAACCAGCGGAAGAAGTTGTGAAAGAGTTTGGGTGGAGTGTGCTTTTCTTTTTTCAAATTTTTTTATTTTTAAATAGGCAGTAAGCAGGTTGCAGTTGGCACTGCTTACAGCTGATTGCCTACTGCTTACTTTTTCATATCCTAACAACCTTCACGTCCACGCCACTTTGGGTATAGCATTCCATAATTCATCGCGTGTACTCTTGGTATACTCCATCGCTTTTTTACCCAGCGCGGTTATTTGAAAATATTTTTTAGGTCGGCCTGCCCGTTCTTCGGTAGCTTCGCCTTCAAAGGATTTTAAATAATCCTTATCCTCCAATCGTTTCAAAGCACTTTGAAGGGCACCCACACTTACTTTTCGTTTTAGGCGCGATTCAATTTCTTTTTTAATCGAGACTCCGTAAGCATCCTTGTAGAGCACACCTACAGTAAGCATCACTACTTCTTCAAATTCGCCCAATTGATATTTCTTCATGAAGGAGGATAATTAATTCCTATTTGTAGTATTAATTATTGTGCCAAACGGAAAGATGTGGAATCAGGGTAGATTGGGGGAATGAAAATTCAAGAATTGTTCATCCGCGAACAGTTTTTCTGAAAACCGGACGAAGGCGTCAAGACACCTTAGAGGTGTCAGACGCCTAAAACCGTGTATGGAAATAAGCATTCGCTTTCTGTTCGTTTTTCTTAATTTCAGGCACACTAACTACCAGGTGCTATGCTTAATCAAAATGAACAAACTTTTGATGCGATTGTAATTGGGTCAGGAATTTCGGGCGGCTGGGCCGCGAAAGAGCTTTGTGAAAAAGGATTGAAAACGTTGGTGCTCGAGCGAGGCCGCAATGTGGTGCACAACAAAGATTATCCCACCGCCACCAAACAACCTTGGGAAATTCCAAACCGTGGACGGCTTACCGCAGAATTCTTAAAAGAAAATCCACTCATCAGTAAGTCAGCGGGTATAGCCGAAGACAACAAACATTTTTTTATTGAAGATAAAGATCACCCGTATGTGCAGGAGAAACCGTTTGATTGGGTGCGTGGCTATCAGGTGGGCGGAAAGTCTTTGACCTGGGGGCGGGCAACGCAACGCTGGAGTGAATATGAATTTTCGGCACCCGCTCGTTTTGGGTATGGACTTGATTGGCCCATTCGGTATAAAGATGTAGCGCCCTGGTATTCGCATGTTGAAAACTTTATTGGCATTTGCGGTAAAACCGAGGGTATTGAATCGATGCCTGATGGCGAGTTTCTTCCACCTTTTGATTTCAATTGTGTGGAGTCGCACATGCAACAAAAGATAAAAGAACATTTTCCGGATCGCTATATGACGCCTGCCCGGTGGGCACATTTAACCAAGCCCAAGGAAATTCATTTGCAACAGGGGCGCGGACAATGTCAGGCGCGCAACCTGTGTATGCGCGGCTGTCCGTTTGGTGGCTACTTTAGTTCTGTTTCATCCACATTGCCATGGGCAGAAAAAACCGGAAACCTTACTATTCGTCCTCATTCAGTAGTACACTCTATTATCTATGACGAAAAATTGGGGAAGGCAAGCAGGGTGCGCATCATCGATGCAAACACCCATGAAGGGATTGAGTACAAAGCAAAAATAATTTTTGTAAACGCCTCGGCTTTAAACAGTCTTCTCCTGTTGCTCAATTCAAAATCAAATCGCTTCCCGAATGGATTAGGAAATGATAACGGCCTGCTGGGTAAGTATGTAGCGTTTCATAATTATCGTGCTTCCGTGAATGGTGTATTGGAAGGCTTTGAAGACAAATATTATTATGGGCGCAACCCCACCGAACCTATCATTGCCAATTATCGCAACTTAAAAAAACAAGATACCGATTACGTGGGTGGGTTTACTACGTTTACAGGCGCGTATCGCGAAGGCTGGTGGGCTGATAAAAATAATGCGATTGGGGCCGACTTGAAAAAACAAGTTCAAACGCCAGGTCGGTGGCGCGTGTATATGTATATGCAAGGCGAAACCATTCCCAAAGAAACCAATCAGGTTCGCCTGAGCGATACCGAAAAAGATCAATGGGGCATTCCGTTGCTCGTGACCTCCGTGGGATATGACGACAACGATGAAAAAATGACAAAAGACTTTTTAGAACAGAGCACAGCCATGCTGGAGAAGGCCGGAGTAAAAGACATTGAGCAATACGATACGCATCAGGCACCGGGTTTAGACATTCACGAAATGGGCGGATGCCGTATGGGCCGCGATCCAAAAACTTCCCTACTCAACGAGTGGAACCAAATGCACTTGTGTAAAAATGTATTTGTAACCGATGGCGCTTGCATGACCAGCACCGGCAACCAAAGTCCCTCTATATTATATATGGCTCTTACAGCTCGCGCGGTTAATCATGCTGTGGAGGAAGTGAAGCAGGGGAGATTGTAGTGATAACCTACACGTGGCAAACCAATATCTTGTTTCTCGGATAAGATCAATTTAGAAAAAAAGTGGGTGCTGTATATAAGTAAAAAAGCCTGACGATTTCGCATCAGGCTTTGTACCCGGGACGGGAGTTGAACCCGTACAGCCATTACTGGCCACAGGATTTTAAGTCCTGCGTGTCTACCAATTCCACCACCCGGGCAAACGGATTGTGTTTAAAAAAT
>JAEUUB010000381.1 GCA_016787745.1 Cyclobacteriaceae bacterium | reverse complement strand
AATGGGAATCTCAGCATAGACGACCTGGAATCTTTTTTGATTGCTTCTGAATCCCAGTGAATTCAGGTCCTCTTCGCACGAAAAAAATAAAACAATAAGGGATAAGGGCAGCAGGCTCTTAACCCACCAACTCCGTATATAGATTGTAAAACGATTCTGTATAGTTATCGTCTTTCTCGATGGTCTCAATTTTTGTCTCTTTAAGCTTCTTAACTAATCCTTCTAACTTTTTATTGTCTCCGCCTGTAGAAACAACATCCGAAAACTGAGCGCCTAATTTAATAAAGCCCTCATAATCTCCGGTTTTTAAATGACCTAACATTGTATCCTCAATATCCATCATGCGTACTTTCCCCATCAGGTCTCCTTTAAATTTGTGACTGAAACTGTTGTTGTAAATGGTGAAAACGGTTTTCGTGTTTTTGAATAACGGATCGTTCTTATAGGTAGTTTTCAGATACAAGGGAATGAAGCTGGTAATCCAATCGTTACAATGAACAACATCGGGAGCCCAGCCTAGTTTACGAACGGTTTCGATAACGCCTTTACAGAAGAAAACGGCACGCTCGTCATTGTCCTCATAAAACTTATTTTCCTTGTCGTGAAACATGGATTTACGGTGGAAATAATCTTCGTTATCGATGAAGTAAACCTGAAGTTTGGCATTGGGGATGGAGGCAACCTTAATGATCAAAGGCTTTTCCTCATCGCCCACAGCTATATTAATACCCGAAAGTCTCACAACTTCGTGTAAACGATTCTTTCTCTCGTTAATTAACCCAAACCTTGGCACCAAAATGCGAATCTCCATTCCCCGCTCTTGCATCGCCTGAGGCAGTTTTCTGACAAAGTCAGCGACCTCTGTAGTTTGCAAGAAAGGGTTGATTTCGCTGGCAACATATAGGATACGGATTTTTGACATAATATGGATTTTTAATTCAGAATGAAAAACAGAACCACAAAAGTACGCAATTTTAACCCCTTCTTCAACTTATCTTCGGATATAAGACCTATATTTGCGACCCTTAAAAAAGGCCAGGAATGGACGTTTTCAGTGAAATTAGGCCTTTAAAGGCCTTTTTAAGTCAAGAAAAAAAAGAACTCAATTCCATAGGTTTTGTGCCCACCATGGGGGCCTTGCATAAAGGGCATCTTTCTCTTATCGAAGCTTCCCGATCTGAAAACCGCCTTACCGTTTGCAGCATTTTTGTTAATCCCGCTCAGTTTAATAACCCTGCCGATCTGGCCAGATATCCCCGAACCCTTGAGAAGGATAAGCTCTTATTGGAAAAAGCTAAATGCAATGTTTTGTTTTGCCCCGATACAGCACAAATGTATTCGTCTCAAAGCCGGGTGATCTTTGACTTTGGCGAACTCGATAAAACCATGGAAGGGTATTACAGACCCGGTCACTTTAGCGGGGTAGCCCTTGTTGTGTCAAAGCTGCTTAATATCGTTACTCCCGACAGAGCTTACTTTGGGCAAAAAGATTATCAGCAGTTTAAGATTATTGAAAAGCTGGTTGATGATTTAAAGTTTGATGTCTCGCTTCGCTGTATGCCCATCATCCGCGAACCCGATGGATTGGCTATGTCTTCCCGCAACGCCCGCCTCACACAGGTACAACGAAACAAGGCCCCTGTTTTTTATCAATCTTTAGAAGAGGCAAAGTCTTTACTCCGACACGGGGATTCAATGAAAAATGTCCGTGCGCTTATTGCTGGGAAAATGGAAAGGATGGGGGATGTCAAATTGGAATATCTGGAATTAGCAGACACAACAAACTTAACTCCCACAGAAAACGTTTCTGATAATACAGTATTACTTATCGCTGGGTATGTGGGCGAAATTCGATTGATCGATAATTTATTAATGAAGGATGAGGATTGAAGTGTTGAAGTCAAAAATTCACCGGGTAAAAATAACTCAGGCCGAGTTGCATTACGTGGGAAGTATCACCATTGATGAGGCTTTGTTGGAGGCAGCCAATTTGCTGGAAGGCGAAAAGGTTCAGGTTGTTAATATTAACAATGGCGAACGATTAGAAACTTATGTAATAAAAGGTCCTCGGGATTCAGGGGTAGTTTGTCTCAATGGCCCGGCTGCCCGTAAGGCCCAGGTGGGCGATGTTGTAATAATTATTTCGTATGCTTCCATGGAATACGAAGAAGCTCGGAATTTTAAACCATCTTTGGTTTTTCCTGATCCTGAGAATAGATTGAATTAACATTCCCTACGTTGAATTCGAAATTAAAATCCGCACTTCAATATTTGTTACTTATTGCCATCACCACGGCTCTGCTTTGGCTTTCCCTTCGGGGGTTAACGGTGGCTGAGGGCGAAGACAAATCTGCGTTTATCTGGAATACTTGGCTACGTGCCGACAAAGGGTATTTGTTGCTTATGGTGCTGGTTGCTATGGCCAGTCATTTTCTGCGTGCGGTACGGTGGAAGATGCTTTTGGAGCCTACGGGTAATTCAGTAACTCTGGGCAACAGTTTTCTTTCTCTTATGATAGGGTATCTTGTAAACCTGGCGATTCCGCGGGGCGGAGAAGTTTCACGATGTTATAACTTATACAAATTAGAAAAAACTCCGGTGGAAGTTTCATTTGGCACCGTGGTGGTAGAGCGGTTAATTGATTTGCTCTGCCTGGTTCTCCTTATCGGAATTTCTTTTGTTGTTGAGTGGAAAAAATTGAAAGCATTCATTGATACATTAAATTTTTCCTCATCGGGCAAATCATCTTTTTCCATTTGGATTTTTATTGCGGGGGCATGTGTTGTTGGTTTAGTTGTTACGATCTACCTGCTAAGGAATAATGAAAAGTTGAAAAAAATTTTAGTGGGATTTAAAGAAGGGTTACTGGCGGTATTTCGATTGAAGAATAAATACTTGTTTATCTTCTATTCAATATCCATTTGGGCCTTGTATTTTCTGATGAGCTACTTTGTTGTACTTGCATTTCCTGAAACCCGGGGGCTTGGAGTCAGTGCCGTTCTTACTTTATTCGCCATCGGTTCCATTGCCATGGCGGCTCCTTTGCCGGGTGGCGCAGGGTCGTACCACACTCTGGTACCCTTGGGCTTAGTAATGCTGTATAACTTGCAGAAAGCCGATGCCATCGCTTTTGTTTTTATTTTTCATGGCTGGCAAACCGTTACTTTGATTGCCGCTGGCATTGTATCTTTAATAACCAGTTACCTGATTATCCGATGGAAAAAAGTGCCGGAAAAATTGTAGACGTAGCAGCGGCAAAAAAGCTGGTGAAGATATGGCAGCAAGGGGGCAAGCAAGTCGTCTTCACAAATGGTTGTTTCGACCTTATACATCTTGGGCATGTCGACTACCTGGAAAAAGCACGTTTGCTTGGCGATAAATTGGTGTTGGGGTTAAATACGGATGATTCGGTTAGCAGATTTAAGGGCCCGGACAGGCCGCTTCAAGATCAAAATTCGCGTGCCCGCGTTTTGGCAGCCATGCAATTCATAGATTTGGTTGTGTTGTTCAATGAAGACACCCCTTTGGAATTGATTTCCTCGTTATTACCCAATATTTTAGTAAAGGGAAGTGACTATTTGACAGAGAATATAGTTGGCGCAGAAGTTGTGAAAAAGGCAGGAGGTGTTGTAAAAACCATTGATTTTGTTCCGGGTTATTCAACAACGCGAATTGTAGAAAAAATTAAAAAGAC
>JAEUUB010000378.1 GCA_016787745.1 Cyclobacteriaceae bacterium | reverse complement strand
AACATGAGATTCCGCGTAAATCTCAAATCGTGCTTCAACTATCCGTAAATCTGGTTTAGCAATCCGGCCAACCGAACACCCGCCTGAAGCATTCTGGTTTTTGCAATCGAAAAATACTTATAGGAATATTGATAACCCAGATTTGAATTCCCAATATCGTATACCTGTGGCCGATAGCTCACCGATTCCATAGCCCAATCACGCACGCTTGTCCCCTGCCATTTCTTAATGGTTTCTTTATCGGGTGAACCAAACGATTGTGCCAGTTCCGTATAACTTAATTTTGTATCGTCAATCATTTCGCTGTCCCAAACCCGATGCAGGTTGGATTCGCTGCGAAACCATTTAACCTTTACGTCATTTCCGCCCCGATCGCCCGGTTTGCCCACATGCAGCGGTTGATGCATATCCCCTACCATATGAACCAGCATCTTAAGATATTCCTGTTCCTGCTTTGGCGTAAGTTTACCCGTCTTCAAATCCTTTGTGAACTTCTCAATCATCATCACCACCTTGCCGTCAAGGTTATTTTCCACATCTTCATAGCGGCCACCGTCTGGAATCGTGGTCCAATGCCAATCGGTGGTATAGTTATAGGTGGAGTCCGAACGGATTTCGTCCATCCAGGTGCTAACCATGGCCAACGACTCGCCCCCTAAAATTTGATTAATTCGTTTTTTTGCTTTTGCGGTTAAATACCTTTCCGCAATCAGACCCGTGGCCCGATGCCCCGTTGCCCCCCATCCAAAACCATCTGTTAAAACAATCAGGGCAAACAATACCAAAATCAGTTTTTTCATACTTTTAATCTATTCGCTGCAATATTAAGATTTTCATGCATTCGAAAATTTCTTAGCGATGATAATAACATTAAATTTGATATAAACGGTATCCCATGAGTCTACTTTCTGATCAATGCCATCTTAGTCAAGAAAGCTCTGAAAATGTCGGCTACTAACTTCTCTTAAAAATGCTTAATCGACAGGCGCTCTTTTTAAATTTTGACATTAAAGCCCAACCCGATGAGGTGACCTGTGGCCCCACTTGTTTGCACGCACTATATAGGTACTACCGCGATGATATTGGCCTTAAAGATGTAATTCAGGAAGTAAAAAGTCTTAAAAGCGGAGGTACTCTGGCGGTCATGCTGGGTAACCACGCCTTGCAGCGAGGATATAAGGCACATCTTTATACGTACAACCTAACTGTATTTGACCCCTCCTGGTTTTCTCTTTCAACGCCTAAAATGATAGTTGCGTTGAAACAACAGATGCGTTATAAAATCAAAAAGAAAAAATTGCTTGTTGCTTCACGGGCTTACATAAAATTTTTAGAAGCCGGGGGTCGGGTACACTTAAAGGAACTTAATGCCGAACTCATTAAAGGGTACCTTAAAAAATCGATTCCTATTCTTACTGGACTTAGCGCTACGTATCTTTACGGCACGCCCCGCGAAATGTCTGACACCGGGAAATTTGATAGTATTAAAGGCGAACCTGTGGGTCACTTTGTAATTATTAATGGGTACGATGAAGCCACGCAAACCGTTTATCTGGCTGATCCGATGAATCCCAATCCGTTAAAAAGTCAATATTACAGTGTGAACTTCGATCGGTTAATTAATAGCATTATGCTGGGGATTGTTACCTACGATGCTAATCTGCTTATCATTGAACCAACCCGATAAGTATGCCAAAACTGATTGTTGTTGAGAAGCCGGAAAATTGGTACCTGAGTGTGCGGGATGTTGAAGTTATTTCTCCTGACCGGTATATCACCGAGCCAACGTACCAGGAAGCCAAAGGCATTAAAGTTCTTAACCTTTGTAAATCCTACCAATACCAAAGCGAAGGATATTACGTTTCGTTGCTTGCCGAAGCCCGCGGCCACAAAGTTTTGCCTGAAGTATCAACGATTCAAGACTTTCGGTTTCCTTCCATCCTCCGCGATGATTCGCTGGACTTTGATGTGCTTATTCAAAATACGTTCAAGAATGAAAATTCGGATAAAGTAGAACTCAATATTTATTTCGGGTCAACCAAATCTGAAACACATAATCGCCTGGCCCTTCAACTCTTTCAAATGGTGCAGGCACCCTCTGTGCGCGCTGTCTTTTCCAAAAAGAACAAGTGGGTTCTTCAAAGCATTAAACCCATCAGTTTAAGCGAAGTCCCAGCGGGTGATAAGCCCCTGCTCATTCAGGCGCTGGAGCGGTATCTTTTACGTAAACGTGATTTCCGGCCCGACAAAAAGAAATACGATTTGGCCATTTTGGTTAATCCAGAGGATAAAAATCCGCCCTCGGACGACCGCGCTTTGAAACGATTTTACAGGGCTGCGATTGAGGCCGGTTTCAATACCGAGTTCATCACCAAAAATGATTTTGATCAGATCATTCAATACGATGCGCTTTTTATTCGCGAAACCACCAATGTAAATCATCATACCTTTCGGTTTGCAAAAAAAGCCGAATCCCTTGGCCTTGTAGTTATTGATGACCCAGACTCCATATTAAAATGCACCAACAAAGTTTACCTGCACGAGCTGTTAAACTCAAACAAAATTTTAACTCCCAAATCGTTTGTGATAACGGAGGAGAATTGCGATACGCTGGAAACAAAGATGAGCTTCCCCTTCATCTTAAAGCAACCCGATGGCGCGTTTTCAAAAGGCGTTTTCAAAATCGAATCCTTGCACGAGTTCAAAAAAATCCGCGAAAGCATGTTTGAAAAATCAGACCT
This sequence comes from Cyclobacteriaceae bacterium, assembly GCA_016787745.1. Classification (GTDB taxonomy): domain Bacteria; phylum Bacteroidota; class Bacteroidia; order Cytophagales; family Cyclobacteriaceae; genus ELB16-189. The sequence goes on along the minus strand of JAEUUB010000378.1, from coordinate 2,360 downwards.
GCTAATCGCACAGGAATTTTTACCCACTTCGTTCGACTGGCGAGTAGGGGTAATTGACGGCCAGGTGATTTACGTTTGCAAATATTTTATGGCTACCAAGCATTGGCAAATTGTAAACTGGAACGCCAAGGAACAATCGAGAGACGGAGATGTTCAATGCATTGCGATTGACCAGGCTCCCTCGGGTTTATTAAAAACAGCTACCCGGGCTACCGGCCTTATTGGCAAAGGTTTATATGGTGTGGATATGAAAGAAATTGATGGTAAATTTTATGTAATTGAAATTAATGACAATCCCAATATTGATGCGGGCATTGAAGACAAAATATTGAAAGAGCGTCTTTACGAAACTATTATGGAAGTGTTCCTCACCCGCATCAAATCTCAAAAATGACATCTTCTCCGTATCATCTATTTGATGGCTTTGGCATTGAGCTGGAGTATATGATTGTTGATAGAAATAGCCTGCAGGTAAAACCCCTTGCCGATGAATTATTGAAACATGAATTGGGGAGTATTGGCAGCGATTTTGAAAATGGAATCATTACCTGGTCGAACGAGTTGGTGCTGCATGTTATTGAAATCAAATCTACCCAACCAGAAGCAGACTTAGAACGCCTGGAAAAAGCATTTGCTGAAAATGTAGATCGAATAAATGCGATTCTGGAAAAATGGAATGCGATGCTGTTGCCTACCGCGGCCCATCCGTTCATGAATCCATTTACCGATACCCGGCTTTGGCCACACGACAATAATGAAGTGTACGCGCTTTACGATAAACTTTTTAATTCCAAGGGGCATGGCTGGTCGAACTTACAGAGCACCCATATCAATCTGCCTTTTCATGGTGACGAAGAGTTTGCTAAACTTCATGCCGCTATCCGGCTGCTCTTGCCGCTTCTTCCGGCATTGTGTGCCAGTTCGCCCTTGTTAGACGGTCGCATTTCAGGTATGCTTGATACCCGGTTGAAATACTATAAAACAAATCAGGATAAAATTCCGGTGATTACCGGGAACATTATCCCTGAAGAGATTTACACGTTTGATGAGTATAGTAAAAACATCTATCAACCTATTAAAAAAGCCATTGGCCCGCATGATCCCGATGAAATATTAGATCCGGTTTGGGTAAACTCACGGGGAGCAATTGCCCGATTCGATCGGGGATCCATCGAGATTCGGGTTATGGACATTCAGGAATGTGCGGCCGCTGATCTGGCCCTTGTTACGCTGGCTATTGAAACCCTAAAACTTCTTATCTCAGAAAAATTTACGTCACTTCAGGAGCAGAGAATTGTTCAAACCACTGCACTGGCCAGCTTGTTCGATCGCGCTGCCGTTACAGGTCTTGCAACCCGGGTAGAGGATTCATCGATCTTAAAAGCCTTTGGCTTGAAAACCCCCGGCACAATAAAAGAAATCTGGAAAAATATTCTGATAAACATTCCACATATAACAGCGTACCAAACAAGTTCGTTGAAGATTGTGGAAAGAATTTTAGAAAGTGGTTCGCTATCGGAGCGCATCCTGAATGCACTAAAAGATGACACTTCGCTAAAAAACATAACTTCTGTTTACCGAAGACTCAGTAACTGCCTGCAAGAAAATAAACTCTTTATATAATTTGCGATGTATCCATCTGTGGTGATTAGCTGCGAGCATGCCGGCAATCAGGTACCTGACGAATATATCCATTTGTTTAAGGATGATCCTGAGATTCTGCAAACCCACCGTGGTTGGGATCCGGGCGCCTGGCCGTTGGCTCAATTTTTTGCCACTTCCCTGCAAACATCATGTATTGGATGTGAAAGTACGCGTCTTTTGATTGAGGCCAACCGATCGGAAGATAGCCTGGAATTATTCTCAGCGTTTTCAAAAAAACTCTTACCGGAGCAAAAAGAAAAACTCTATAAAGAAATCTATCAACCATACCGGAATCAATTGCGGGGTATGATTGAAGTGGCGAAGAAACCCGTTCTCCATCTTTCCATCCACTCCTTTACACCCATTTGGAATGGAAAAGAGCGCGCGGTAGACATTGGAATTCTTTTCGATCCTGATAAAAAATCGGAAGCCGACTACAGCGCGAGACTCAAACATACCCTGGAAAAAGAATTGGCCGATTTTAAAATCCGGTTTAACGAACCCTACCGGGGCACCGATGATGGCATTACTACATGGCTCCGAAATTTTTACCCCGAAAACATTTACACGGGAATTGAATTAGAAGTTAATCAAAAGTTCGCGTCCGATTTAATTCGAATTCAAAATCCGATCCTTAACGCGATAAAGGCCTCGTTGAATTAACATCGGGATTTTATTAAATTTCTTAGGATGAATCGTATCAGGGCTTTGATTCG
>JAEUUB010000359.1 GCA_016787745.1 Cyclobacteriaceae bacterium | reverse complement strand
CTTTGCAATTACTAAATACAAATCCTTTAGCTTTTTTAAGACGGATGCGGGTGGAGATGCCTTGCAAATGCATAAAGAGAATATGGAATTGATAAAAAACGCAATTGAAAATGAACTGAAACCACATGGGGTGAGCAGAACGGAAGACAATGGCGACATGATTGTGAACATTGGCGTTATTGTCTCAGAAGAAGTTCAAACTCGGCCAACCAATATAACAGATGCCGCAGATCGGCAAGTTGCCTACATAGGACAACGTACTTACGAATGGGAGTCTGGAGAAGTAAAGGTAGGTACCTATCGTGAGGGCTCCGTTATAATTCACCTGATAGACCGGGCGTCTAATCAGCTGGTTTGGCAGGGATCAGCCGAAAGTGTATTACCGAATAAGCAAAAGAACATCCCTAAACTAATAGATCAAACAATTAAGGAGCTCTTTAAGGATATTTAATCCTTTAGTTGCCGTACAGGTTATCTGACATAAATTCCAAATCCGGCAGAGAGTGAATTGTATTTGGCTATAGTATAGTCTCCGTGAAGGGTAAACACCGCAAATTTTAGACGCAGGCCACCGGTAAGTCTTGGGCCAGAAGTAGAGAAATCAAGATTGACAGGGTCTGTCGCATCTATGGTTCCATCATCGTCCAAATCGTAAGTTCCTTTCATATCAAGTGATGAATTAGCAAAGTTATAACCCACTGCACCATAAAGCGTTAAAACAGAAATTTTCTTTGAGATAAGGGCTTGAACATTGGTTGAATTAAATTCGACCACTGCTTTTTGATTCTGTCCCGTGGTAGCATCTATCCCGAGTTCGGCTTTCATTTTTGTGTAACCGACAAACGCGGAGAGATCAAAAGGCAAGGATTTAATGCCTGGGATATATTGTTTAATGTCATGCATAACACCAAACCCTAACAAACTAAACTTGGCCTCGTCAAATTCCAGCGTGGGGGAGAAACGTACCTTTAAGTCAAAGCCTTTTGGTAAACCAATGCCTAAATGATACATGGGTACGGGCAAAGCATTAGCGAGTTTAATAGTGCTCTCTAAGTCTAAACCCGGAGGTCCGTCAAAGGTGGTTCCGTTGTCTGTAATCTCATAGGTGGGAGTTTTATCAGGCCCAAAAATGGTGGGCACACTGGCTGATCCCGTAGGACTTACTTGTTGACCATCGTACGATACGAGTTTAACTTCCTGCAGAACATTGTTATCAACTTTATAAAGTTGATCAGCATCCGGAACATAGATTAAACTAGTAGTTATAGTAAAATCTACACCAAAGGGTTTGTGGGTTTTGGCCGAATTATACCACCCTTGGTTTAATCCCGAACCCAATCCCTTCATAATGGGAGCTACATATCCTTCCAGTAAATAATTGGCGTCTGCTAAACTTCCCTTTAGCAATTCGTCCAAATCGTCTTGCGCCTGTAAAGTTGACGAAAACAGTGCGCATCCGAGAAAAAAAAGAATTACAGGTAACTTCTTCATGAATTATTATTTAGGTGTAATGGATAGTTCTATATGCTTTCCTGAGTGCATAGATAACCATATTTCCTAAAAATAAATCAAAAATTTGAATTATGGATAGTAATTATAGAAGCTTTCTAGTTATGGTTTCGAATGTCTACTTTCCCGATTACAATTCCTTTATTAATGATCGATGTTCCATCCACGTAAATAACGGGTTCGCCTATGGCGCTTATGTGCACCTCTTCTTTTGAGTTAACGGATAGTCTTCCTTCTCCATAAAGGGTAGTTGATATGGTTATTCCCTCAAACCTTCGGCTATCGATCTTATTCTCGCCATACAATCGGTAGCGCTGATGATCCGCCTTTCCGATAATCTTTATTTTATTTTCTCCATACGCTACGGCTTTAAATTTTTCTGTATGTATAGATTCAAGTGTAATTTCTGCTTCCCCGTAGGCTTTAAGTTTAAACTTTTCGCTGGTAAGCGCGCCCCGGCAGGTCACTTCCTGATCGCCCCGAACCTGTAAAGATTTCAAATTCGTATACGTAACATAGGCTGTCAAATCGGCATTTCGGTACACACTCACTTTGGATTCATATTCATTATGTTTTATTCGCTCGTGTTTTTCGGTAATCCGCGCATCGTCTAAATAAAGATGTAATTCATTTCCATTAACCTCAATGTTGATTTTATCGGAAGGGATGTTGTTGTAAACCATTCGCACCGATTCGGTATTCCCCTGCGTGAGAATCAGGTTAATTTTTGGAGATACAATGATTTTATCAAATGAAGGTAGGTTCTTTTCAAATTCCTGAGAAAAAGCCGTGGTTCCAAGAAACAAGGCTACGAACCTAATAGCGGGCAATGAATATTTCATAGTATTTTGTTTTATACAGCTACGACAACACTGGGCTCAGGTACCCCTATATCAACCAAAAATTTATTTTAGACTCATTCAGTTCGCAAACTTTCTACCGGATTGCTTAAAGCAGCTTTAATTGCTTGCGAACTCACGGTTATGATTGCTATAAGTAAAGCTACAATTCCGGTTAGCCCAATAATCCCCCAACTAACAGTAATTCGAAACGCGTAGTTCTGGAGCCACTGGTCCATGCCGTACCATGCAAGGGGAGTGGCAATTACCATAGCTGCAACTACCAGCAAAAGAAAATCTTTAGAGAGCAAAATAACAATTCTATTAACCGATGCCCCTAATACTTTTCGAATGCCAATTTCTTTGGTGCGTGATTGAGCAGCAAATGTAGCCAGGCCCCAAAGACCCAAGCACGAAATTAACATAGCAAGCCCTGAGAATATTTTAAATAACGTAAATAGCTTTTCCTCTGCTTTATAAAAAGCATCAATCTGTTCGTCTAAAAATTTAAATGAAAAAATTCCATTAGGGTAAGCAGTTTTCCAGGCAGCTTCTATAGCAGCCAGTGTTTCGGGCACATTGCTGTTCGCTTCTATTTTTATTCCTGCTTGTTCATAGTCTCTTGGGTTTGTTGTTATAAGAACTGGTTTGATTACTTCGTGCAATGTTCCAGTATTGAAATCGGCTACTACACCTACAATTTCAACGTTGCCGCTATTCCATCCTATCCAAACACGTTCACCGATGGCAGCTTCGTTTGATTTAAATTCAAGGTCGCGAACCAGTTGGTCATTAACTACTGCCTTCATGATTTGATCCTTTTCAGCTATGGACTGTGCTATGTAATTTGTATCGGAAGCTTCCAAAAATCTGCCTGCTAAAAGTTGAAGACCATACATCTTACAAAAGCGATCGTCACCAAAAATCAGAGTTACTTCTTTTCGTGATGGATCTTCGCGGCCCACCCGGTTCATGATGGTACCCCAATGCGATTGACTACTCGGAGTTGCCGTAGCAAAGGCCACATCTTCTACCTGGCCAATTTTTTCGAGTTCATTTTTAAATAAACCTTGTTTATTGATGCGAGGTTGAATTTCGACATTAATGATATTGTCTTTAGTAAATCCGAGATTTTTGCTGCGCAAATAATTTACCTGTTTGGCAATCACTAAGAGGGCAATCAACAACCCAATCGAAATGCTGAACTGAGCTACCACTAAACTCTTTCGTAACCATGCCGAGCCGTGATTTCCTGAAGTGGTTGAGCCCGCCTTCAACGTAAGCGATGGATTGTATTTTGAAATGAGCCACGCAGGATACATGCCCGCAAAAAGGCCGATTAAAATGATGGCTGCTAAAAGAGATAAAAGTAGGAGTGGTGAATTTGTTAATTCAAATAGAATGTTCTTGTCTAGCACTGTATTAATGGAAGGCATAGCTAATTGCGCTATAGCTATGGCAAAAATTCCTGAGATAAAGGTAAGTACCCAGGCCTCAGATAGAAATTGCACAATTAAATTAAATCTACCGGCACCTACCGACTTGCGCACGCCAACTTCTTTGGCTCTCGTTATTGCCTGAGCGGTGGATAAGTTTATGAAATTGATGCATGCAAGGATTAATACGGCTACCCCGATGCTGGCAAAAAACCAAAGCCAACTCATTGAAATGGCTTGCACCCATTGGCCACCGCCTGCCAGCGAAGTGTTAAAATGAATTTCATTCATAGGTTGCAACTCAAAATCACTTCTTCCTTCCTTACCGTTTCTGCTGGCGTTTATATACTTATCAGCAATTGATTTTAATTGTGCGGCTAGCACTGAGAGATCAGTATTTTCGGATGCTACAAGTAATGTTTCGGTGCCGGAAACATATGTCCACCCGTCAAGATTGGCCTTTAGAAAATTCTCATGGTACGAATGCGATACTAGTATAGATGCAGGAAGGTGAGTATTACCTGGAAAATCCTTGATGAGTGCTCCAATAGTAAACTCAAAATTTTCCCTGATTTTAATACTAAACGTTTTGCCAATCGGATCCTCGTTGCCAAAAATTTGTTTAGCAGTCGATTCAGTAATGGCGGCCTGGTATGGGGTGCGAAGTGTTTTGTATAAATCACCTTTTATAGTTTCAATAGTTAAAATTTCGGGATAGTCAGATTCAACGGCCAATATTCGTTCATTGATAAATTTCTTTTCTGCACTGACTTCTACAATTTTTGCATATGGAGGATGCGCAAAACTGACCCTTTCGACACCCGACATTTCTGTGCGGATGGCATTGGCCAGTGGAAATGGGGTAGAGTAGTGCGTATTGACTTCGCCATTCGCCTCAGTCCATTTGGAGATAACACGATAGGTCCTATTTGCATTTTTATGGTAGGCATCGAAACTAAGCTCATAGCGAATAAACAATGCTATAATCAAACAAACACTTAACCCTAAGGTAAGACCAATAATATGCAGGGAAGTATTTAGCTTCTGACGACTCAGATGTCGGAATACTATTTTGATATTGTGTATCATGCTTAACTTTAGATTTAAACTGGTTACTCACTTCTTAAACTATCTACGGGATTACTGAACGCTGCCTTGAATGCTTGAAAACTAATCGTGATCATTGCTATGACCAGAGAGGCAATGCCTGCCATTAAAAAGATACCCACACCTATTTTAATGCTGTATTGGAAGTCTTTTAGCCATTGGCTCATCACAAAGTAGGCAAGTCCACTGGCTAATGAGTACGATACCAGGATCAACAGTATAAAATCGTGCGAAAGTTCGTAGAAAATAGTGCTATTGCTTGCGCCTAACACTTTGCGGATTCCTATTTCTTTCTTCCGTTGTTCAGCGGTAAAAGAGGAGAGAGCAAATAAACCCAGCCCGGCAATTACTATGGCAAGAATGGTGAAATGGGTAAACATGGAACTAAAGGCTTGTTCGTTACGATATAAATTAGCGAACTGCTCATCCAGAAAGTCATATTCAAACGTGGTACCAGGATTTACTTTTTTCCAGACCTCTTCAATTTCCGCTAGTGTGGACGAAATATTGTTTGCACTGACCTTTATTGAAAGTGCCTGATTATTGGCATTGTAAAGCATGAATAACGGTTCGAGCTTATGACGAACAGTGGCAAAATGGAAATCTTTAACTACCCCTACCACTGTATAATCTGTTAAGTCTGTCGGGTTGGGCCCGCTTTGC
>JAEUUB010000355.1 GCA_016787745.1 Cyclobacteriaceae bacterium | reverse complement strand
GGAGTTGACACTAACCTAACGTATGAACAATGTCCGGAAGGACATAGCGGCCGGTGTTTGGTAATGACAAGTCCGGATGCCGAGCGCACCATGAATACATTTTTAGGGGTGAGTTCTTTTTTATCACCCGAGCATCTGGATACAGAGGCTATTAAGAACTCTTCTTATGTATATCTGGAAGGGTATTTAGTAGCCAGTCCCAAAGGATTGGAAGCGTTGAAAGAAGCAAAGAAAATTGCTGAGCGAAATAAAGTTTTGGTAGCCCTAACTTTTTCCGACCCCAGCATGGTAAAATACTTCTCTAAACAAATGGAAGAAGTGGTAGGGGCTAGTGTGGACTTACTTTTTTGTAATGAAGAAGAAGCCATGATTTATACAGGCACGGATTCAGTGGAAGAAGCTCGTGAAAAACTAAAAGACATTGCCAAACGGTTTGCCATTACCCTCGGTGCCAATGGTGCATTGATTTTTGATGGGGATACGTTTATTGAAATTGAACCTTATAAAGTAAAAGCCATTGATACCAATGGCGCAGGCGATATGTTCTCGGGTGCCTTTATGTATGCCATTACCCACGGCCATTCTTATGCAGAGGCCGGAAAGCTGGCCTCGCTCGCTTCTTCAAGGGTGGTATCGCAATTTGGACCAAGATTACTTCCCGATCAGATGAAGGCGGTATTGGGGGATTTGGTGGGATAAAACCTTGCAGTCCTATCAGATTTGTCTTAAATCCTATCATTATGAAAGGAATTTGCTGAATGTATAATAGGATATAAAATCGTTATGCAACGATAATCCCTTGTTTTAAACCTGGAGCTCTCATTAAAATTTAACTGCCTTTCGGGGATTTCCCCCTCAATTCTGGGAAAAATACCCTTGTTCTTTTCCACGAATTAGACCTATGTTTGGAATGACATTGGATCTTATCTTGTGAACATTTTAGCGCAAATATTGCTATGAAATTCTCTAGTAAACTGATACTTCTCATAATTGTTTTTTACGTATTCATTTCTATTAAAACATTTTCTCAGTCTGCTGAACAAGTAGTGGATAGATATTTAAAGGCAATTGGTGGTGTTAGCAAATGGAATTCTATTAACTCTAAAATTGAAAAGGCTTTGTACATAACGTTCCCGTCAAAAAATAGTGCTGTATTCGGTAATGTTAAAATTGATACCTTAAAAGCAACAAAAAAATTCAAAAGACCAAGTAAGATATTCTATAGCTTATTGAGAAATGGCGATTCCATTTCACTTATTATGTGCAACAATAATAAAGTCTTTTGGACTCAAAATAAGAATGGGCAATTATCAGTTCACTCTAAAGAAGAGGGGGAAGATTTTGTTAAGACAAGTATGATGGGTTTTGCAGATGTCTTGCTTAAAAAGGATACTGAATTAGAATACTTGGGTAAAGAGAAATTGTGTGAAGAAGAGTTTTATGTATTAAGAGTTAAAGGAGCGGGTTGGTATCTTTCATCTAAGTGGTACTTTGACAAGGAAACAGGCTTATTGTTTTGTGCTTCACCAATTGATTCTTCAATTAAGAGATATACAATCTTTAAAAACTATGAGAAGATAGATGATGTTGTTCTGTTTCATTTTCTTGAAGAAGTTTATGATGATCAGTGGAATCTGGAATCCAGATATATCTTTATTAACAGGAAGGTAAATGTGGTAATTGATGATAGTGAATTTGATATACCGCATTCAAATTAGATTTGACGTATAGATTAGATTAATGATTAAGTTAATGAGCGCAAAAAAGGCTTGTATTTTACTCTTCTTTTTAACTTGTTCAGGGCCAGGCTTCAGCCAATCAATTTTCAACCTGTTTTAATGGAGACTACTTGTGGATGGGTAGCCCAAGTAATATAAATAAGCAAACCTCTGAAGAATCAGAATCTTATACTGAAACCATAAATTCAGGATTGCCGGCAATATTATGGGCAGACGAACCAGCAGAGATTGAATACCTTGGAAAGATGAAATTAGATAGCTCATTTTATGAAATTCTGAAAATCAAGGGGCCTAATAATTTTTTTTCCGACCTAGTGTACTTTGATCCAGATACGGGACTAATGGCCTGTACTAGGTTACGACACTCCGATAAAGCGATTTTCGTATGCAGTGAACTATCAAAAAATTGACAACGTAATTATTGCTCTTGGTAATGTAAGTTACGTTGATGGAGTGGTTGTCGGCAAAGTGCTTATTAACGAATTTAGAATTAACATTCCTATAAGTGATAATACTTTTCTTGAAGATTGATTTTTTAATTATTCCAATGGAAAGTATTAATATTAATAACTATCAGGTGATTCCATCCGTTGGATTTACTTATATTGAAATCCCATAAAAATAACATATGCATAAAAAACGAATTTTAACCCTTTGGCTCATTCTTGCCGCGATAACGGCTGGGTTTAGCCAGGCTCGTAAAATTGAATTTACGGAGTATGA
>JAEUUB010000312.1 GCA_016787745.1 Cyclobacteriaceae bacterium | reverse complement strand
CTTATTAATTCAATTTTGTCTATTAATCTAAGTCATCTGTTGATGTCGGCAATAAAGGTAGAAAAACTTCATTCACTAACGGGGCATCGCGATTGTGTTTATACCATAGTTCCCTCCGGTTTTCCAAATCTTTTCTTCTCTGGTGGAGGGGAGGGCATGATTGTAAAATGGGATTTAACCAATCCTTCCGAAGGGGAATTGATTGCCCGGTTGCCAAATTCAATTTATTCACTTTGTGCTATCCCTGATTCCAACCTTTTAATTGCCGGTCATAACTACGAAGGCATTCATGTGTTGGACTGGAAGGAAAAGAAAGAGGTTGCATCCCTGCAAATCACGAAAGGCGCGATTTTCGACATTCGATATTTTGAAAAGGATGTACTGGTTACCACCGGAGAAGGGTCCCTAATAATTGTGAATCTTCAAAACCGGGTGATTAAAAAGAAGCTGGCTATTTCCGAAAAAAGCGCTCGTGTGCTGGCGCTTAATCCAAAGACAAAAGAAGTGGCCATTGGTTTCAGTGATAATAAGATCCGTATTTTTTCTTTACGTGACTATGCTCTGATGTATGAATTTGAAGCGCATAAGAATTCTGTGTTTGCACTTGGCTACACCCATGATTATAAATTTCTGATAAGTGGTTCGCGCGATGCCCGGCTCAAGGCTTGGCAGGTGGATAAAGAATACAAGCAAGCGGGCGAGGTGGCAGCCCATCTTTTTGCTATTAATCACCTGGCCTTTAGCCCTTCCGGGGAATATTTTGCAACCGCCAGCATGGACAAATCAATAAAAATCTGGAAGACGGACGAACTGAAATTGTTGAAGGTAATCGATAAAGGAAGACATGCCGGCCACGGTACTTCTGTAAATAAACTGGTGTGGACGAATTTTAAGAATCAATTGATAAGTGCCAGCGATGATCGTACTATTTCGGTATGGGATCTGGCCTTTACCGGGTAACTTTTAGTAATAAGCTAAGAATCAGGTGCTTTTGGTGTCACCTTGTGGGATTTTTCACATAAATTCATACATTTGACTGTGGATTAACGTTATACAGCTAAGATTTTTAAATAGACTGTATCATTTTTTAGGCTTATATCATTTTTTAAACTTCAATTTTAACCACGCCAATTATGAAAATTACACCGCTGGAAATCAGACAGAAGGCTTTCGAAAAAGTTTTACGAGGGTATGACAAAGACGAGGTAAACGCATTTTTGCAAACATTATCGCAGGAGTGGGAACGATCGTTGGACGAGTCGAAAGAGATAAGGATAAAATTAGAAGCTACCGAGCGCGAAGTTTCTAAATTACGCGAGGTAGAAAGCTCATTATTCAAGACATTAAAAACCGCGGAAGACACCGGGGCTAACGTAATCGGGCAAGCAAACAAAACAGCCGAGTTGATTTTGCGCGAGAATCAAATGAAGGCAGATTCAATTTTGAACGAAGCTAAAAACAAAGCAAAAAATACTATTGAAGAAGCCGAGATGATCTCCAAGCAAATGCTGGCCGAGATGGAGGAAAGACTTAAAACATTGGGGCAGCATTATAAAACATTGGAATTGCATCGGGATAATTTGCTCTCGGATTTAAAAAGAATGGCCGGAGAAACCATTGATCGTGTTGAACGCGCAAAAAACGCAGCCCGCGATTTTGATCCCGATCAGCATTTAGCGTTGGCAAAACGCGAAAGCAGAAAAGCACTCTTCCCTAATGCAGCCATTGAAACAGAAGTGAAGATAGAGCCCGCTGTACCCGTATTATCTTCAGAGCCTGTTAAGCCCATGCTTATCGAAGAGCCCAGAATGCAGCGCTCTTTCTTTGACGATATTCAATGACCGGTAAAGTTGCGCTGGAAGGTTTAGAGTTTCATGCCTATCATGGAGTATATCCGCATGAGCGCTCATCCGGAAATAAATTTGAGGTAGACGTAATTGTGGAAACTGAATTTTTGGATTCAGCTTTTCGCGATGAACTTACGGGGACCATTAACTACGAGGAACTCTATGCCATTGTGAAGGAAGAAATGGCTAAACCATCAAAGCTTTTGGAGACCGTAGGTCATGCGATTGCCAAGCGCACCCTTAGCTCTTTCAAGGCGGCAAAAACGGTGGAAGTACGAATTTCAAAGTTTAACCCACCGATTGGCGGGGTTTGTAAAAAAGCTACAGTTACCGTAAATCAAGTCAAGGGTTAAGATTTGCCAGGCTCCATAAACTTTTGCTGATCGGCAAACATAAAACCACGGGCATCGGCACCCTCATAAAAATCAACCTCTTTGCCAAACAGATACATTGTGTGTTTTTTATCAATGTGAAGCGTGATGCCTTCCAACTCGTAGGTAAGATCAGAAGATTTTGGTTTATCAAAACCGATAATTAAGGATACACCCCCACAACCGCCTCCCCCGCGCACACCAACCCGAAGTCCGTATTCCGCAGGAATTTTTTTCGTTGCCATTATCTTTCGAACTTCTTCTGCGGCCCGAGCCGTTAACCCCACCGGTTTAATATTGTCGAACATACTTTATTAATGATGCTAAGACTACCAAAAATATCTAAATTTAAACACCTTTGATCTTGATTTAATTCTTATGGAAGCACTTATTGAATTTGGTAAAATACTAATTCCGGCCTCGCTGGTGTTATATGCGGTTTATCTTACTGTACGATCCTTTATTTTAAAAGAAATTGAATTGAAAAGATTGGAGGTGCGTAGCCGGAGTATCGAAACCGTATTGCCCGCCCGCCTGCAGGCCTACGAGCGCATGACATTGTTTCTGGAAAGAATAGCACCTCAAAATTTACTGATTAGGTTAAACAATTCTGGATTTACCGCGCGGGATTTCCATAAAGTATTACTGGATGAGATTCGGAACGAGTACAATCACAACGTATCGCAACAGGTTTATATGGGTGAAGAAGTTTGGAGTCAGATTCGAAATGCAAAGGAAGATTTGGTAATTCTGATAAATGAAGCGGCTTCTACCCTGGCTCCCGAAGCCACGAGCATTGATTTGTCAAAAAAAATCTTTGAAATGCTCATGGAGAAAAAAGTGGATTTGATAAGCCATGCCCTTACGGAATTGAAGAAAGAAATTCAACAAACTTTTTAATGACACGCACCGCGCTGATAGCCGGTTCTACGGGGTTAATCGGTAATCAATTGTTACCCTTACTTCTGGATTCCACAGAGTACGACCGGGTAATTGCCTTGAGCCGGAAACCCCTGCAGCTTAATCATGCGCGGTTAGAAAATGTTATAATTACGGTGGATCGGTTAGATCAGCTGGCAAACTTAAAAGCAGACGACATTTATTGTTGTTTGGGAACCACGATAGGACAAGCGAAAAGTAAAGAAGCTTTTCGGAAAGTTGATTATGAGTACCCTGTTGAACTAGCCAGAAACCTTAAGAAGAATGGGGCGCAGCAATTCTTATTGGTATCCGCGCTGGGAGCCAATAAATACTCCCGTATTTTTTATAATCGGGTAAAAGGAGAAGTGGAAGAAGCGATTGAACACGTGGGGTTTTCCACCTTTCATATTTTTAGACCTTCGTTACTGGTGGGTGATCGTAAAGAAGAACGAAGAGGAGAGGAAGCGGCTAAAATCTTCTACAAATTTTTTGGCTTTTTGATCCCCAAAAAATACAAGGAGATAGAATCAATAAAGGTGGCGCTCGCTATGCTTGCTCAGGCGAAAAATAAATCATCCGGTCTTATCATTCACGAGTCAGATTCTTTGCAGAATTATTAACACTATGCTTGCAGTTATTCAACGGGTTTCTGAAGCCTTGGTAGAAATAGATAAGATAACAAAGGCGAAGATTCGTGCAGGACTTTTAGTTTTGGTAGGTATTGAAGATGCAGATGGCTCGGAAGACATAGATTGGCTTGCCGCTAAACTTGTTAACCTTCGAATCTTTAACGATGACCAGGGTGTGATGAATGTAAGTGTGAAGGACTCCGGAGGTGAAATTATTTTAGTGAGTCAATTTACCCTGCAGGCCAGTACAAAAAAGGGAAACCGACCCAGCTATATAAAAGCGGCCCGGCCGGAAATTGCTATTCCTATCTATGAAAAGTTTATTCAAGCTGTTACTGATCAACTCGGCAAACCTGTACAAACCGGGTCGTTTGGTGCCGATATGAAAGTTAGTTTGGTAAATGATGGCCCCGTAACCATTGTTATCGATACAAAGAATAGAGCGTGATCATTCCTTAATTATGGCGGATTCCGCCTACTCCGGTATTTAGAGTATGGCAACGCCCACAAGAATCACATTGGCAATAACATAAAGAATAACTACCCAACGCGACCCAACATGGTTGTAACGAATCGCGGCTTCTTTATTGCCATTGTCATATTGCCTTAACGCAACAGCCGATACCACCAGCGTTCCAAAAATGGCAAGAAACGTGAGCGTATGCAGCGAGTCTACTAAAGTAAAGGCGGATGTTTCCGGGAGTATAGAATCAATAATATATTTATTACCGACTGTGGCGAACAAACCACCTACCGGTAAACCAAACCGCGGTTCCAATTCAGAAACCTGAATCGTAAAACTGATGATCGAAATCAGAAACGCTATGTACATCCCGATAAAAATCTTGAGAAAGAGGCCCCAGGCGTTACGCTCAATATCCATCTCAATCAGAAAGGCAGAAAAATTCTGGAGACTCCGGGAGGGCCGTTGATCGCCAAAACCTGTTTCGTAATCATTTTTAACGTTGGAGACTTTGAAGTTCTTTATATTCCAACCATCCAGAGCATCGTCTTTGTCGTACGTGCTGCCAATCACATCGGGCTTAAAGACAAGTGTTTTATTATCGAAAAGTGAATTTTCAATTTGCACACTTAAATGTTGTTCATCAAAAGGAAAGTCAGCCACCTTCCAACTTTCTTTCATGGTGGCTTTCATTTTCATAATGGCCCAGGCCCTTCCTTCCAGGCTATCCAATATAATTTCTGGCGGATCAATTGACTTGGCATTCGGAATATCTAATTGTGTACTAAAATCAAAATCGGGGTTATCGTAAAGAAACCACAGCCAGAAGCGCATGGTGTATTCTTTATCCCGAAAATTAATATCATGAACGCTTATCACGTAGGCACCTACACTAACCGTATCGGGTTGTGCGCTCGTTAGTGTTATTCCAGAAAGAAACAGGAGCACGGTTAAAGGTATCCTCATGGGGTTGGGTTAAGCTGTGAAGATAGCAAAGTTTGAACTTTCAATACCGGAAGTTTTTTCGTGTCAATATTTTAGATTCACCTTTTCATCTTTCGGCTTTTCCTTAGCTTTCTTCACATAGGTTTCTAACCAACTATCCATTTCCCAAAGCGTATGTAAAATACTTTCCTTCGCTGCGTATCCATGACTTTCATAGGGCAGCACCACATAACGTGACGTGCCTCCATGTCCTTTAATGGCATTATAAAATCTTTCCGTTTGGATGGGGAAGGTACCCGAATTATTATCAGCCTCGCCATGAATAAACAAAATGGGTTCCTTTAGTTTATCGGCATACGAGAAGGGCGACATCTGATAGTATATTTCTGGTGCTTGCCAATAGGTTCGTTCTTCGGCTTGAAATCCAAAGGGAGTAAGGGTTCGGTTATACGCGCCACTGCGTGCAATGCCGGCTTTAAAAATATCGGAGTGCGCCAGTAAGTTAGCAGTCATAAACGCTCCATACGAATGACCCCCCACGCCCACGCGGGTTGGATCAAGTACGCCTAAGGAGGCTGCATGGTCTACCACAGCCTGTGCGCTGGCAACTAACTGTGGCACATAGGTATCGTTGGGTTCCTGATCGCCTTCACCAACAATAGGCATCGATGCATTGTCAAGCACGGCATAGCCGCGCATTACCCAATAAATCGGGCCGCCCCAACTTAATCGCGTAAATGTGTAAGGCGAGCCTTTTATCTGTCCGGCTGCATCGGCCGATTTAAATTCTCTGGGATAGGCCCAGACAAATCCCGGTAACGGACCAGACTCTTTTTTATAACCGGGTGGTAAATAAAGATCCGCGGTAAGTTCCACGCCATCGGCCCGTTTGTACTTCAACACTTGTTTTTTTACATCTTTAATTTGAGGGTACGGATGTGGAAAAGAAGTAAGGGCGGCTATCTTCGCAGAACCCAACGTGCGCGAATAGTAATTAGGGTTTTCGCTATTCGACTCGCGGGAAGTAACAAAGGTTCCTTTCTTTGAATCAAGAAAAGTAATAAAGTACTCATAGTACGGAGCTGCGCATTGCCATTGCCGTGTTTTCTTCAAGGATGTTAAATCCATCTTATCCAGAAAAGGCAAATCTCCGGAAGGAGAAGCGCCAGCGCCACTTAAAAAGACACTATTATC
The DNA here is from genome assembly GCA_016787745.1 of Cyclobacteriaceae bacterium. Lineage (GTDB taxonomy): Bacteria > Bacteroidota > Bacteroidia > Cytophagales > Cyclobacteriaceae > ELB16-189. Next base: position 1,161 of record JAEUUB010000312.1, on the reverse strand, counting down.
TTTAATCAGGATGGTAGCAAGGCCAAACTGATTTGCCTCTGTAACTACACTGCCCGGATTATTATACCCATCATCATAGTCGCGATCGAACAAAGTTTTCTTTAGTCCGGTGGTGGGGTCCACCTGATATACGCGCTCTTTACGGTCGCTGATCCACCGTTCATAAACCCAGGCAGCATGATCGTTGCCCCACACAATGCGACTGTAGCGTAAAGGCAGCGCGATGAGTTCCCTGGCGTTGCCTGCAAACGGATAATCCTGTGTAAAAACTTTATCACGGATTTCCGCTTTCATTTTTGGATCCCCGCCATCTTGCGCATGCACCCAAACAAGGGTGGCCGGTTTATCGGCACGCCAGCTATGGGCGCGGGGTTCACGCTGTGTAGCATTAAATCCGGTTGGGATATAATCCAGCAGTGGGATGCGCGCGATTTCTTTTACCAGCTTTCCATTCAGATCAATAACATTAACAGTTTTTGGAAAGAGGTAGAAAGGTACCAGGTAGGAGTAGGGATGCTGGACGATTTCAGTAAGTACCAGTTTACCATCCGGGGAAGGTGTGAAATCAGAATGAATAGCAGCCGTACTCAATGTTTTTTCAGCAGCCGTAACTACATCTTTTAAAATAAGATCGGATTGGGTGTAATAATCAAAGGCAGCTTCATCGTATCTGTTTTTTAGTAAATCCTGATACGTTCGCGAAGGAGCTTTTTTGCCAAGGTTTTCTTCAATCGTTGGTCCTTGGGGTACCCGCGATTTTTCGGGTAGCGGTTGTAAGTTATTTGGAACCGCAGTAAAAAGAATTTGACGGGAGTCTGAAAGCCAGGTATAGCCGCCCATCGCTGTATTTAATTTTCTTTCGGAAAGTTTTGATGCGGTAAGCGTAGCTACATCAATACCCCATAGCTCTATTCTATCCGGTGCATTTTGAAGAAAACAAATTCGTTTGCTGTCAGGAGAAAATGAAATGCTGCTTGCGGTGAGGGGTGTGGGAAGATTTTTTATCACTAACTCCTGATTATCGCTCAACCGTTTTGCTTTTATTCCGATTGTATAATTGCTTCGGCTGGGGCCAAAGTTTTCGGGATTAATGCGCAGGCCCCCGATGCGCAGTTCGGGTCTTGATAATTCTTCTATTGTTGGGAAATCCGAACGTTCCAG
>JAEUUB010000379.1 GCA_016787745.1 Cyclobacteriaceae bacterium | reverse complement strand
CCGGCCGCGAGATAGAAAATATTCTGATAGATGAAACCGGAGCGCAATGAGTAGCTCGGTTCTACCATCTTCATTTTGGCTAAGACTTCCTCTGCGGGGATATTCATAATACTCCAAAGGAAATCAGCATTGCCAACGCCTGAGTTATGCGTAAAGAGATCGCGAATTTTAAGTTCACGGGTTACATAGGGATCGTACAATTGAAAATCGGGCAGATAGTTTATGACGGGATCATCCCACTTCACTTTTCCTTCATCTACCAGCATGCCCATGCAGGTGGCTGTCATGGCCTTGGTGGTAGAGGCACAGGCGAAAAGAGTTTTTGAGTCTACGGGTTGATTTGTTCCGAGTTGACGAACGCCATACCCTTTGCTATGAATAACCTTTCCGTCTTTAACGACCATAATAGCAAGGCCTGGAACTTCATATAATTTTCTTGACGCTTCAACATAGGCATCAAACTCCTTTACTTGTTGTGCAAGATTTTGCGAACAAAGGGGGGATGCGAGTAAGAATAATAATGGAAGCAGGAGAAACTTTTTCATAATGAGAAATTAATATTTACTTATCTAACCAATTGTAATTGCGCAGTAAATCAAGTACAAACATTCTTTTTTCTTCCTGGGGTGTAGGAATGTTGCAAAGCATTATATAGGTAATTCCTTTTTCGGGGATACTTACAAAGTCACCATAAAACCCGCCTTGCGTTCCGGTATGGTAAATCATTGTATACCCTTCTGCCGTTTTCTCGATAAACCAACTATACCCGATAAAGGGAGACTCCGAACTATTCCAGTTTGGATATTTTTTTATTTCTCTGGAATCGTCAATGATTTCGGATGATAAGAAGGCTGCCTTACGAATGGCCAACTCATAAAGCGCTAATTCTTCCACCGAACTCCAAACGCCTCCGTTGCCGGCAGCGGCAAAGGTGGGCTCTTCGCCATAATCTTTTTCAATAAATCCATTCGAAGTTTTCAGGTAAGCATGAGAAACTCCGGAGGTTGGAAAAGGGCCATCAGTAATAACGCTGGTGTTCATCCCAGAAGGATCAAAGACTCTTGCCGTCACTTCCGCCTGCCATTTTTTTCCGGTCACCTTTTCGATAATAAGTGCAAGTCCATTGAAAGCAGGGTTTGAGTATTCATAGCGCGACCCGGGTTCAAAAAGCAACGAGTCGTTTAGCTTGATAGGAGCGAAGTTCTCCTCATCCTTCGCGGTTAAAAGGAAGACACTATCCAGAAAGGTTCTTCGGTTGTCGGGTAATCCGGAGGTATGTGTAAGCAAATGGTGAATTCGAACCTTGTTAGCGATATCCGGCCTTTTAAAATCCGGGAAGTATTTCGCTATCGAATCATTTAATGAGAGTTTTCCCTCGCGCGCCAGATCCAGAATTACCTTTGAAACAAATGTTTTAGAGATGGAACCTGTATTAAAAAGCGTTTGTGGTGTAATCCGTTCCTTCGTTACTAAATCGGCCAGGCCATATCCTTTAGAGAAAACAATCTCGTCATTCTTCATAATCAGGAATGCACCTCCAGGGACATCGGGATTAAAGGCGGAGGAATAGAAGGAATTTAACTCTGTTTCGAAATCGGGCTTTTCCGAGCACGCCAGGACAAAGACGAGCAATATGACACTTGACCACTTACACATTTAGGAGTCAGTTTTTTCTTCAGGTATGGCGAGTATATCATAGGTCTTTCGAACCGTCATATCATTTCGACTTATTCGGGTATGACCTTTCAAAGTAAAATCAGTTAAACGATACAGAACATACTTTTTCTCCACAAGAATATCGTACAGTTCAACTTTTTCAGCGTTGGTA
>JAEUUB010000275.1 GCA_016787745.1 Cyclobacteriaceae bacterium | reverse complement strand
CCGGTCGGGGATAAAGAGGTAATTGATATAGAGCTACAACTCAGAGATCTCGATTCGGTTGAAAAGAAGATTGCCAAAGTTGAACGAACCGCTAAAAGTGGCGATGCGAAAGCAAAGAAAGAACTTGCTACGCTGCTAGCGTATAAAGAAACTTTACAATCTGGTAAAAATGCCCGAAGTCTGGTTATTGATACTGAAGATAAAAAAGCGATTGAAGACCTGCAGTTGTTAACGGACAAGCCGGTGATTTACGTAGCTAATGTGGATGAGGGTAGTATCCATACAGGAAATAAATATGTGAATGAATTAAAGGAATTGGTAAAGGCTGAGGGGGCGGAAGTTGTTTTGGTCTGCGCGGCCATTGAAGCCCAGATTGCGGAATTGGAAAGTGAGGAAGACCGAAAAGTATTTTTAGAAGAATATGGCCTAAAGGAATCCGGTTTAAACAGGCTCATTCAGGCGGCCTATAACCTGTTAAACCTGATCACCTATTTCACGGCTGGTGAAAAAGAAGTTCGCGCCTGGACAATCCATAAAGGATGGAAAGCACCTCAGGCAGCGGGTGTTATTCATACCGACTTTGAAAAGGGCTTTATCCGGGCAGAGGTAATCAAAATACCTGATTATCAGAAACATAAATCTGAAGCCGGTTGTCGCGAGGCTGGAAAACTGGCGGTGGAGGGAAAAGAGTATGTGGTGCAGGATGGTGATGTAATGCACTTCCGGTTTAATGTATAAGGTTTCTGTAGAATTTTTACTTAATCTTTTTCTCAAAGGATTGGCTTTATTGCCTTGATTTGTAGTACCTTAGCTTTCCGCAAATTTTTTAAAGGCGGGGTTTTTTATTTTTTACCCCTAAACTGAGTTGTCATTGAGAATCCGGATTGTATTTGCTCTTAAGAACAGAGGAGCGTATGTACCCTTCCACCATCAGTTTTTGCTGGCACAAACCATCAAAGGGTTGGTTATGCTTGGCAAGAATGAAAAGTATTTCTCGTTTACTCAGTACAATTTTTCGGGGTTAAAAGGGCAAATAAAAATCAGCCGGAAGGGACTTCATTTCTTCTCGTCAAAAGTAACGTTGGTTTTTTCTTCGTCCGATCAGGAATTTATTGACTACTTCACCAGTATCCTTTTTTTGCAAAAGGAGTTATTGATTGGCAGTTTGCAATTGGTTCCTGAATCTGTAGAAAATGAAGAACCTGCTTCTATTACGGACTCGGTAAAATTTCTTTGTATTTCACCGATTGTACTCGTCCCAGCTTCCTTTAATGACGAAAGCGGCAAACGGTTTATCAGTCCGGATCTGGATGAGTTTTCCGATCTGCTCTACGATAATACAATCTCCCGGATGGAAGCCAGTGGAAAATATTCAGCTACCCAACTGGCCGATTTCTACAAGTTTCAGTTAGTGGCCGATAAAGATTACATTAACCGCATTCAAAGTTCTCATAAAAAGTTCGCCCGGATTTATCCGCTGTACGATTCGGATATCAAGTATGAAGTGCGGGGTTATACCTTTCCCTTTACCCTATATGCTCCGCAGCCGGTGCAGCAATTTGTTTATGAAAACGGCCTGGGTCATTTCTCGCACAAAGGCTTTGGTATGCTGGACGTGGCCAATGCGAATTCTGTTCATAATGACGCAGATCAGGAAGTGAGTTACGCTAACGCGGATTAACCGGTAATGGGAAATAGCCGATTAATAAATCCGCATTAGGTTTCCAGGGTCTGTAATAAATAAAAACCTCATACAGGTTTTCAGTTTCAAAATGACTTCCTTCCACCTGATATGCATTTTCCCCGGGCGATTCAATCCAATATTGATAGTCATACCAGCCTTGCTTTAAGAAGAACGTTTTTTCGTACACTTTATATTGTGATAGAAATTCCATTTTCGAATCGTTGGTGCGATCCCAGTTGTTGAACGCACCTATTAGATGAACACTGCCATGGATAGGCGAAGATGACTCCAGACTAAACGTTACAAAAACATAATCTCCGGATACGGATCCCTCGCGATTGTCCAGGTTTTCGATAATATAATTTCCATTCATATCTGCATATTGCGAGTAGACCTGATCACTTCGGGATTGGTCGGTTAGTACGGATAGATGGAAGGGCCGTTTACTACGATCGAGCCGGCCTGTGTTACGCCCCGGAAAGTTTAACGATCGGAAGTCCACAAAACGAAACTCATTACCCGCCTTAAATTGCTGATCCTGATCGAAGAAGCGATACTCCAGTTCGCGCTTATCCTCGCGGATAAAACTGGGCATCACATTGGTTCGGGCATTGTCCCAACGTTGATTTTGCCGAATGGTGGTCTTAATGGATTCCATAGGGTTGGAAAGGTCGACCCGGGAATAGTTGATCTTAAAATTTATCTGTTGATTGGTTGCATACAGGCTCCCTACGCCCTGGCTCTGCTTTTCGGTGGCCAGGGTAACTTGATTATCATAAATCATAAATCGCCTGGTTAGCAGAATGTCATTTTCATCACTTTCGCGATACACAACTAGCAGGTAGTTGCCGGGCAATTTTACAGGGGGTACCGGAAAATAATAATGAATGTAAGGGATTGATGTATTAAAGGAAGGTTCATACTCGTTAATGGGGTATTCGTTGTAATCCGATAAGAAATCAAGATCCATTAAAGTAGATTTGGTCCAGTCATAGTTGCAATGAATTATTTTTACATAATAACTGCTACGCTGATCAACCAGGTCATCAAATTCCAGCAACAGGTTTTGAGTTTGAATGGGTGCAACGGCCGGCCGCAAATTATCCCGCGGGCCATTCAGGGCCGGGTGGAGCATAACCGTTCTTATTTCTTCTTCGTAAGATTTATCTGAAAAAACCAGTTTTTTTTGGGCAGTAACAAAATGGGACGAGAATAGTATTAGTAGAAGTAGAAGGATTGATCTCATAGCTCAAAACTAAACGAATAAATTAATTGAAATTGCATTCCAACCTATTGAATTTAAAGTGGGTCTAAACACACATACCGGGTTCATGCTAGGCGAAAAAGAGCTTATTAAAGGCTGTGTAAAGGGCGACAGGGCTGCTCAGCGGTCCTTATATGATCGCTATAGTCCTAAAATGATGGTGGTTTGTCAACGGTATGTTAAGTCTACCCCGGAAGCCGAGGATGTATTGCAGGAAGGGTTTGTAAAAGTATTCGCATCCATAAAGTCGTTCAGAGGAGATGCGAAGCTGGAAACCTGGATAACCCGTATCATGATCAACACAGCGCTTAACAGTCAGAGACAGAAATTGTACATGTTGCCGATGGTGGATGTTAGCGAAGTTGAATTGCATGAAAATACCGATATCAGCCTGGCGACTTTTAACCTTTC
>JAEUUB010000274.1 GCA_016787745.1 Cyclobacteriaceae bacterium | reverse complement strand
TGATCAGATAAAATTTATGGCCGATCAGGGTTTTCGGGGCATTGAGGACAATGGTTTGTTGGGGCGCCCCGCTGTGGAGCAAGATCGAATTGGTAAAACCCTGTCGCAATTAGGCATGACGATGGGCGTGTTTGTTATTGATGGGGGCGATAATTGGAAAATTTCATTAACAACGGGTAAGCAAGAGTTCATCGATAATTTTGTTAAAACCTGTAAGATATCGGTAGAAGCTGCCAAACGAGTAAATGCAAAGTGGGCAACGGTTGTGCCTGGATTCTACGATCGAAGAACGCCCATTGGATTGCAAACCGCACACGTGGTGGAGGCCTTGCGCAGAGGCGCGGAAATTCTGGAACCGAGTGGATTGATTATGGTGCTGGAACCTTTGAGCGACACGCCCGAATTATTCTTACGCACCTCAGATCAAACCTATGAGATTTGCAAAGCGGTTAAAAGCCCCTCGTGCAAAATCCTTTACGACATCTATCACATGCAACGCAACGAAGGCAACTTGATAAATAACATTAATGCTACCTGGGATGAGATTGCTTACTTCCAGATTGGGGATAATCCCGGAAGGAAAGAGCCCACTACGGGAGAAATAAATTACAAAAACATTTTCAAGCATATTTACGATAAAGGATACCGGGGCATTATGGGCATGGAACATGGCAATGCCAAAGAAGGAAAGGAAGGCGAATTGGCGTTGATTAATGCGTATCGTGAGTCGGATAATTTTTGAGGAGAGTAAAATAATTGAGCAATGAGGAAGGTAATCTTGGTGGGCGTATTGGTAACGCTGGCTTCTCATATCTGCGAAGCCCAGTTGGGTGGATTGAAAGACCGGCTGGTGGACAAAACAAAACAGGCCGCGCAAAAAGCGGCTAAAGACAAAACAACGGGTACGGCCGATGCCGAGCGCGATCGACTCGATTCGGTGGATTTCAATTATGCCATTACAGTGATTGACAATTCGGGCATGATGAACATTCGGGATTTTGATGAAACGCTCACAAAGTCGGCTTACGCGGCTTCCAATTTTTTATTGAAAGAAGAGAAAGATAAAACCCCGGCTCAAAAATGCCGGTCGATTTTAGATGCAGCCGAAAATTTTTATCAGGTGCGGCAATATAAGCCTGCTGAAATTTATTTTCTGGATGCCAAATTAAGCTACGAAGCGGAAGGGATAACCAATAACATCAATTACAGTAAAGTACATGCGGATCTCGGCTTGCTTTACGCGACCATGGGCCGATACAATTCAGCCGAATATTATACTTCCGAAGCCCTTTCTATACGAGAGCAAACGCTGGGGAAAAACAGCAAAGCCTATGCATCTTCCTTAAATAATTTGGCGGTGCTTTATCAGGAAACAGCACGCTTCAATGAATCTGAAAAATATTTTGATGAGGCTTTGCAGGTAGTAAAGGAACAATTAGGAGCGGAGAGTCAGGAGTACGCGATTGTACTAAACAACCAGGCGATTCTGTTTTCTGAAATCGGGCGAACCGAGCAAGCGGTGAATAAGCTCAACACCGCAATCGCTATTTTAGATAAGCTGAAAAAGAAAGTAGTGCGCAATCAGGTAAGCTTCCAATCGAACCTCGCATTGTTGTATCAGCAAACCGGAAAGCT
>JAEUUB010000376.1 GCA_016787745.1 Cyclobacteriaceae bacterium | reverse complement strand
TTTAATTGAGTTTCGTAATTAATATGTTGCCACGAACAGCCTCCACAGGTACCAAAGTGCTCACAAAAAGGTTCGGTGCGGAGCGGAGAACGTTTTTGAATAGAAGTTACCTTACCTTCCAAAAAATTACTTTTGATTTTGGTCAATTGCACCTGAACCGTATCCCCCGGAGCACCGCCCTGAAGAAATAACACCAGTCCATCTACCTTAGCAAGGCATTTGCCTTCGGCCGCCATGGTTTCAATTTCGATGTTATCTAATAAGTCTCCTTTTTTCATGAGTTGCGGTTACTATAAGATGGGCAGCGAAATTACTGAAATAAGGTCGGTTTTTGGCAGTCTGCTGAAATCGCTATCTTTCGTAATTGGAGACATGTGATGAAAAGGTTTTTTCTTACAATTCTACTGCTTATTTCTATCCCCGTGGTAGCCTCGCACATTGTAGGGGGAGAGTTTGAATTAATTCACCTTTCGGGAAATACCTATCGCCTCAATCTTATCATTTATTTTGATCAGATTAATGGAGCGCCTGGTGCCAAGGATCAGAGTGTTACCGTTTCTATTTACAGAAAGCGCGACAAGGTGCTGATGGGCAACGTAGCCATGGCTTTGGCCGATGAGTCAAGTGTTCCCTATACACAACCCGAATGCTCCAACGGAGAAATTGTAACCTCTAAACTTTTTTATACCACTACCCTTATATTATCGCCCACGGTGTACACTGACCCTGAAGGTTATTTTGTTGTGTGGGAAAGATGCTGCCGCAACTATACCATTACTAATATTTATAGCCAGATACCGCAAGGAAACAACATTGCGGCTGGTCAAACTTTTTATTTGGAGTTTCCTCCTGTTGTAAAAAACGGACAACCTTTTATCAATTCATCGCCACGGCTCTTTCCTCCCCTCAACGATTTTGCCTGCCCATTTCGTCCTTATTATGTGGATTTTGCCGGTGTGGATGACGATAACGATTCGCTGGTGTATACCTTGGTTACTCCACTTAATACTACTCAGGCGGTCGCCCTTCCACCGGCATCGCCTGGACCTTATCCGTTGGTGATCTGGCGGCCCGGCTATGGGTTGTCTAATATTATTAATGGTCAACCCGATTTAAGAATTAGTAGAGCCGGCTTACTTACTGCCACACCCCGGACGCAAGGGCTTTTTGTTTTTGCTGTACAAATTGATGAATACCGAAGTGGTGAAAAAATTGGCGAGAGCAGGCGCGATTTTCAAATGTTGGTAGTGGATGCCTGCCCACAGGCCGACCCCCCACAGATTTTGGGAAAGAAACTCACCGATTCTGACTTCAATTATGATGAAACCATGAGCGTGAGTTTTACCAACCTGACGGCCGATGAAGACCGATGTATACAGGTGCGCGTATCTGATCCGGATGCCGGAAAACCTGAAGATAATTTTAGCGAGCGAATTTCCATTCGGGCAGTTTCGCTCAACTTTAAGAAAAATATAAATGAAGTGCTTCCGGAAATTACTACGGCAACACTTTTGAATGGAGCCACTAAAGACTTTACCATTTGCTTTCCGCGATGCCCATATTTTGAAGGCGGCCCGTATCAGATTGGAATTATTGCTTTTGATGATGCCTGCAGTTTGCCATTGACCGATACCTTGAAAATTGAAGTCAATATTGAACCCCCGCCTAACAGCAACCCCTACTTTGTTGATCCGGTACAGCCGATACTTATTATTCCACCCATCGATGAGGGAAATTCGTTTGAACGCGAATTTGAAGCGCGTGATAATGATGGAGACGAGTTGATTGTATCAGTTGTTACCGATGGCTTTGTATTGGCAGACGCTGGTTTTCAGGTAGAAATATTTGAGCCCAGGCAAAATGGGTTGGTGCGGGGAAAAATTAGGTGGGATGCGTTTTGCAACATTTATGATTTTACCAATCGCAATAATTTCGAAGTGAAGATCATAGTCAATGACAAAGACTTTTGTGACTTTGGCGACCCGGTAAGCGCAGCTTTTCGGTTTACAGTTAAATTACCGGGGAATGCCGATCCTGTGGTTGACACCGATTTAACCAGCGATCCGCAAGAGCGGCAAGTCCTGAACATTCAACGAAGAATTAATGAGTCCTTTTCCTTTTTAGTTACGGGAAAAGATTTATCCGATAACGACTTTCTTGTTTTGGATTTGGCGCGAAGAGACTCTCTGGAATTTTATGGGATTTCGTTCCCAAAGGTAACGGGCAATGGTCTGGTGTCTTCCCGTTTCCAATGGGATATCAAATGCGGGAATGTGGATCTGAAAAAGAAGAGTACTTTCTTGTTCAAATTTATTGTGGTAGATAATGCCAACAAGTGTAAATTTTACAAAGCCGATACGGTAGATGTGCAGGTTAAACTTCTGCCACCGCTCAATGCGCCCCCGCAGCTTACCGTAAGGCAGGGGACCCAAATAGTTAACGATCAAAGTTTAGACTTTACGCTGGGAGAATCCATTCAGTTTTTACTTACCGGGATGGATGGCGATATTTCGCCTGCACAGGATTTACTTTCTTTAACCTTGATTGAAGCGTCAGGAAATGTAGAACCGGTGGGCTTTTCATTTGCACCCATCACCGGTAAAAGCCCTATACAAACAACCTTTGTATGGCAACCCGATTGCTCCATTTTTGAAAATGAAGTTTTTGAAAATAAGTATGTCTTCAAATTCAGATTGGCTGATGATCGATGCTTTGCCAGCAAGACAGATACTGTAACCGTAAATGTAACTGTAAAAGATATTGATGGCTCTGATACGGAGTTTCTTCCCCCCAATGTGTTTACACCGAATGGCGATGGATGTAACGATTATTTTGCCTTGGAGGGAATCAGTCCCTGTTCCTATAATTCCGATCCCAATCAAAACCCCGATCAGCATATTTCACTACCGTTGGATAATTGCATCAATCGGTTTGAATCTGTAAAAATTTATAATCGTTGGGGTGGCGAAGTTTTTAAAAGTTTTGAGCGAACATTCCGTTGGTATGCACCTGATCAGCCCGCGGGCGTTTATTATTATGTAGTCAGGTACACCAACAAAGAGTACAAGGGTCCGCTTTCCATTCGCTATTGATCCAGCCTGGGGTTCCCGCAGTTTTTCGCAGCTATGATTTTTTAATGCGTCCGGTAAGCTTCATTTTAAGGCTTCCTTCCTATTCTTTTTTATCCTTAATTTAGGTTGATTTATCTGAAGACGAGGAGCGTTGATTTGATTTAATCGAAACGGAATAACGATCCCATTTTAAAATCCTACCTGCTATGCACAAAGTAAAAAACATTTCAAGGCTCCTGGTATTTCTATTTTTGCTGGCGGGCTGTGAACCGGAGAAGAAAGCAGAGAACATTTTCGACAGCGAACTCTTTGCCGAGAACATCAGATCCACAGAACCACGCACCCCCGAAGAAGAATTGGCGGGCTTTGAAGTGCCCCCGGGTTTTGAAATTCAGTTGTTTGCCTCTGAACCCGATATTGACAAACCCATTAACATGACCTTCGATGCCCAGGGCCGTATGTGGGTTACGCAATCTTTTGAATATCCGTTTCCCTCTCCGGCAGGGAAAAAATCGACCGACCGGCTTACTATTTTAGAAGATACCGATGGCGATGGGAAGGCTGACAGATTTACAGAAGTAAGCGATACTTTAAATATTCCCATTGGCGTACTGCCCATGATTGATGGGGTTATTGCTTTTAGCATCCCCAGAGTGTATCGGTTTTCAGATATAAACGGAGATGGCAAACCAGAAAGTTCAAAAGCCCTGCTTGGCCCGTTTGGATTTCAGGATACGCATGGCATGGTAAGTAATTTTGTTCGCGGCTATGATGGTTGGGTGCACGCCTGCCATGGATTCACAAATCTTTCTGTTGTGGCCGGAGTCGATGGGGATTCTATTAAAATGGTATCGGGCAATACCTTTCGTTTTCGTCCCGATGGAAGTCGTGTAGAACAAGTTACGTATGGACAAGTGAATCCCTTTGGATTAGTGTATGATGAATACGGATACATCTATTCTACGGATAGTCATAGCTCTCCTCTGTATCAGTTGATTCGCGGGGGCGATTATCCACATTTCTCTAAACCTGAAATCATGGCGTTTGGTCCGGATATGAAATCGCTGGAAGATGAAGCCACTGCCCTATGCGGAATCACCTACTATGCCGATGTAAAATTTCCCGATGCATTCAGACAAAACTTTTTTATTGGCGATGCTTTCAAGTCGCGCGTACATCGCTACTCGTGGGAGTTTAAAGGATCTAGCCCGGTGGGCAAATCCGAAGAGGATTTTGTAAAAAGTGCCGACCCGTGGTTTCGTCCGGTAAATGTGAAAATGGGTCCGGATGGCGCAATCTATGTGGCTGATTTTTACAATGCCATTATTGGTCATTATGAAGCGCCCTTGGGTCATCCGAAGCGCGATAAGCAGCGCGGCCGTATCTGGCGCATTACCTATAAAGGCGATCAAAATGAAAAGAACGATTTAACCAAAACCTCGCTGGAGGAATTGATAGAGGCTCTCAATCTTGATAATATGGTGTTGCGCATGAACGCGGCCGATCAGATTGCAGATAGGATCGGGTCTTCGGCTGTTCCATCTTTAAAGAGTTTGGTTGCCGATAAAAATACAACCCCCAAACAATACGTTCATGCCCTGTGGTTGTTGTTTCGTTTCAATGATTTAAGTGCTGATCTGTTAAAGGCATCGATAACCCATAGTAATGCATTAATCCGCTTACACGCGTTGCGCATTCTGGCTGAAAATAATACGGACCCAGCTGCCTACTATCCTATGATAATAACGGCCCTGAAAGATACTGATCCGCATGTGCAACGGGCAGCCGTAGAATTGTTGATGGGGTATAAAGATGTGGCTACCGTTGAAGCGGTGTTATCAGTTCTTCATACAGCACCTGCTTACGATACACACCTTATCTATACCACGCGCTTATGCCTGCGCAATCTTTTGCGCGATAATGCTTTGATGAAACAAGTGGCCGCCAAAATATGGAATGCCGAAGAGGCGGGTTTTATTGCGGGTACCTTGGTAGATGTTAACTCAGAGGAGGCTGCAGGATTTTTATCAGATTACTTGAGCAAGTACGAGATGCCAGCCAATAAGGTGCGCCTGGCTTACCAGCAAATGGCGCGTTATACACCGAAAACGAAGTTAGGCGATTTAATCACGAAGGCACAGGCAAGAAAAAATCCTGATGTGGAAGTTCAGGCAGCTATGTTCCGTGGAATTCAGGATGGACTTGGGCAGCGTGGAGAAGATTCAGGCAACCGGTTGAACGCCTGGGGTACACAGATTGCCGAAAATTTATTGAAGAAATACCCGGATCGGTCTACGATAGAGGAAATTGTTAATCAGCAGCGTTTTGCCATACAGCTGGCTGGAGATTTTAAAGTTAAGTCAGTGGAGCCGATCTTGAGAAATCTTGTTAAGCCCGAAGTAAAAACAGATTCGGTTGGTAATGTGGACGTAAAAACACAAGCCTTGCGGGCATTGTTGAAGATAGCACCAACTCAAGGCATTGAAATGGCGGGCAATATTGTGAAAGACAGTGCAGAGAATATCGATTACCGAAAAAGAGCCGCGGACGTGCTGGTAGAAATTCCGGGACCAGCCATTAATAAAGTTTTAGCGGACATTACCCATACTCCGGCCGATCTGGAAGTATCTATTGTAACCGCATTGGCCGGATCGCCCCAGGGGAAGGATATTATTTTTGAACACGTGCGGAAAGGACAACTGCGAACCCGTACGTTAACGGATCCGCGGGTGGAAGAGCGAATGGTATTAAACATTTCACCGAAACAACAAAAGGAATTTGAAACCCTTATTGCCAACATCGAACCGGTGAGTGGCGAGCGGCAGGCGTTAATTGAAAAACGATTGGCTGCCTTCAAACTGGCAAAGTCAACAACTATTCAGGTGGATTCCGGAGCCCGGGTGTTTAGTAGAAATTGTGGAATATGTCATCGCAGTTTTGTGGAGTCAGGCATTGGCCCCCAATTGCATGGCATTGGGAAACGCGGAGCCGAAGCGTTGGCTGAAAAAATTCTTGATCCGAATAGAAACATTTCCGAAGCCTTTAGAAATTATACCATTAAGCTAAAAGATGGCAAGGTGCTTACCGGATTGTATCGCAGGGAGCAAGGTGAAGTGATTGTATTTGGAGATCTGATGGGAAAAGAATTTTCAGTTCCGAAAAAGGATATTGTTGAACAAACGGCTTCGCGGTATACCATCATGCCCGATCATTTTGGCACCACGCTTTCGCAAAAAGAGTTTAACGTACTGCTTACCTATTTGCTGAATTGGTAATCCTCAAAAAAATTAAAGACCTGATTTTAAAATCACAAAGAATGAAAACATATACATGCAGACTTTGGAAAGTAAGCACCCTCATGCTTTTGCTTCCGCTGATCGGCTCGTGCCAAATGGCCGGCAGCGATGTGAAGTTTAAAAAATTTCATTTGTGGGATGAATTCTATACCGAAGCCGCAACGGTGGCCGATGTGAATAAAGATGGCAAGATGGATATCATTGCAGGCGCGCGGTGGTTCGAAGCCCCCAACTGGAAAGTGCACGACATCTGGAAGCATAAAAAATTTGATTACACCAAAGGCTATTCAGATTCCTTCCTGAATTTTTCCACTGATGTAAACCAGGATGGCTGGCCGGATTTAATCTGCTTCGATTTTCCGGGTAAAGAAGTGTATTGGTTTGAGAATCCCGCAGGTGTGGAAATGCTTTGGAAAAGAAATTTAATAGATTCAATTGCTTCCAACGAATCGCCCATGATGGTGGATGTTGACAGCGATGGAAAAATGGATCTTGTTTTTGGCAATGAAAATTTGGGACAGATGGCCTGGTTTAGCTCATCTGTAAAAGGGAAGCAGGTAACGTGGAAGCGAACACCCATCAGCGATTTAAATGCGAAAGGGGTTGGGTTGTTTACGCATGGGTTGGGCTGGGGCGATATTAATGGCGATGGAATAAAAGATGTGATGATTCGGGGCGGTTGGTGGGAAGCCCCGAAAGACATGAAACAAAGTCCATGGAAGTGGCACGAAGCGGATTTAGGAGAACCGTGTGCGCAAATGCTTGCCTACGATTTTGATAAAGATGGCGATGCCGATGTGGTGGCATCCTCGGCACATGCCTACGGTGTTTGGTGGTACGAGCAGGCGTTCGATAATAATAAGAATAGGTATTTTATCACTCATACTATCGATAGTACTTTTTCAGAATCGCATAGCATGGTGTTGGAAGATGTGAATAAGGATGGCCTGCCCGATTTGATTACGGGCAAACGCTTTTTTGCACACCAGGGGGAGGGCCCGGGAGGTAGGGAACCAGCCGTATTGTATTGGTTTGAATTATTGAAGGACGGAAAGAATAAACCTGTTTGGGTAAAGCATTTAATTGATGATACCTCGGGGGTGGGCATTCAGTTTGTTACGGAGGATATGAACAAAGATGGTTTGCTTGATATCGTGATTGGCAACAAGAATGGCGTTTTCTATTTTGAGCAAATACCGGCTGCAAAGAAATAGGAGGCTGAAAAGATTAAAGCGTTGGCCGAAGGAGTTTATCTTCCTTTACGTATGCATTTTTATCATGCCATGCAACCTTTAGCCACACGTCTTTTTTATCTTTTATTTTCAGCAGATGACCTTCACCGATAATGGCGATTACATTAGCCCCTGCCGATGGACCGCTCATGAGGTACGTTTGGTCGCTGGAAACAATTCCTTCCTCGGGCGCTCTAAACAGGTTTACATGCGCAAACAAAAGGCCCATCATAAATACGGTGGCCAGGCCGGCCCCTACGGGTTTATACTGCTTTCTTTTTTGATAAATAATCAGGGCAAAAGAAAATAGTCCCATCGACAGCAGCATAAGGCGAATGGATAACTGATACTTCTGTAATGTGTTTATAAACATACCCTCCACCGAAGTGGAATATCCGTCCAAGTTATGTTTGGTGGCCAGTTCTTCAATTTTATGCAGTGCCTGCTCATCGGTGGTGGCTTTATAATAGAGTTGCAGGTAGTAAATAGATTGACTGATGTGGCCAAGCCCTTCTTGTATGTAAGCCATTTTTAACAGCATGGCAGGCGTATATCTTCCGCTTTCATACAGCACTTTATACAGATCAAAGGATTGCGTGTATTGTTTTTTTGCAAACAACGAATCGCCCTGGGTTAATTGCACAGGATGTTCTGCGTGTGCAGGCCTACCCGAAAAAAGGACCCCGCTTATTAATAGAATTTTTAAAATGCGGGTTTGTATTTTTTTCATATCCTGTTACCTTTGTGCCCTCAATTACGGAAAAGCCTTTAAAACAGGCAAGAAGTAAGTTTTTTAGATCTCGTAGCTCAGTCGGTAGAGCAATACACTTTTAATGTATGGGTCCTGGGTTCGAGTCCCAGCGGGATCACTAGGGGGCCATTCTTCGGCCCCTTTTTCATTTCATACCTTATTTTTTAGCCTGATTTCAAAGGTAGGGAATCCAAACAACAACAAACAAAACCATCCTTTAGGTGACCAATCCGGTGACCAATGGTTGTGACGTACATTGGTCACCAGAACTTACGTAAGGTTTTCAGTTTCATTCTGCCCGCATCCTCAAAGGACGAGGTAAACCATAACTGTAAAACTCTATGAACCTCAGTCAAAAATTCAGCGTCAACTTTTGGTTGAACAAAAGGAAAATCAACAGCCATGGCCTTGTACCTATCTGGGCACGGATTACCATTGACGGTAGACGTACAGAAGTGTCTGCAATGAAGCAAGTAACACCCTCGCATTGGGATACCTTTAATAACTGTGTTTCCAATATTTGTCCGGATGCGAAAGCAATAAACAAACATCTGGTATTGGTCGAGGCCGAAATCACCAAGCATTACCACATCTTAGCAACTACCCAAGAATATGTCACGCCTGAAGACGTAAAAAACAGCTACAAAGGGATTAAGCCAGAACGAAAAACACTATTGGAAATTTTCGAGCAATACCTAACTCATTTAAAGGATAAAGTTGAAGCAGGTGACATCAAGCAAAAGCGCTATGATCGGTTTAAAGTGAACAGAGGCAAATGTATCGCCTTCCTCAAGCACAAAATGAAGAAAGCTGATATCTTGATTGACGAAGCCAAATTGAATTTCATCACCGAGTTTCAGCAATATCTGAGAACGGTTGAAAAGATTGGACACAACACAGCAATGAAGTACGCTAAAGACCTCAAGCAGGTAATGAAATATGCCGTTACATTGGAGTATGTACCCTCTAATAAATTTGCTGACTTCAAGTGTACATATAAACGTACAAAGCGTGAATTTTTAGACGATGAAGAGTTGCACCGAATGTATGAGAAACCGATGCCTGTTGCGCGGCTTGAAGAGGTGCGAGACTGCTATATCTTTAGTTGTTATACTGGCTATGCCTATTCTGATGCTGAAGCCCTAGGGCCAGAGCATGTGGCAATAGGGATAGACGGGCGAAAGTGGATCATTCGGGATCGACAAAAAACAGATACTGTGGAAAATATCCCGCTGCTACCGATACCGTTGAAAATCGTAGAGAAGTATAGAAACCATCCTTACTGTAAAACGCATGGCAAATTGCTGCCTCTTAACAGTAATCAACGCTATAATGGTTATCTCAAAGAGGTAGCTGACTTATGTAGTATTAAGAAGAAGCTAACTACGCATACAGCCCGCCACACATTTGCAACAACAGTGTGCCTTACTAACGATGTACCGATGGAAACGACTATGGAACTCCTGGGGCATACGGATATTCGCACCACTCAGATTTACGGAAAGATTGTGCAGAAGAAAATCAGTAAGGATATGGAACTCCTTAGATCTAAGATGACAAACGAGTCCAAATCAATCACGCAAATCTCAACTCAATTATAGTTTGTATTTTTGACTAAGATTAC
>JAEUUB010000176.1 GCA_016787745.1 Cyclobacteriaceae bacterium | reverse complement strand
GTAAAGTTCATTTGAGACCCGGATAATTGTTTGATTAAGATATTATACGGTTATTTATAGGGTATCAAATAAATTGTACTGTATGAGGTGGATTTATCGAATTCAGCAAAAATTGCAAGTGGCATTTTTGCTGGCTCTTGTGTTGGCTGGCGTATTCATTAAAAATACAATCGAGCGAAATAATGTTTCGGAGTTGGGCGATTCGTTTTCCTCGGTTTACGAAGACCGTCTGCTTGTGGAGGGATATATTTATCAACTGGCCGACAGGCTCTATCAAAAAAAGATAATCTTAGATCATTGTGCGGAAAGTAAGGATCCTGGCGCGGTGCGGGCGGAAATCGCGATGCATAACAGAGCGATAAACATGTTGGTGGCAAACTATGAAAAAACAAAGCTAACCGCAGCCGAGGAAATCTCTTTTCAATCCTTAAAATCAACGTTGACGGAGATGGAAAAACTCGAAGCCGAATATTTAAAACCAGACACCGAAACTTTGCATCAGACTTCGCTGGCAAATCAATTTTTAAATGCCTCCAGCAGTTTGAACCAACTCTCAAACATTCAGTTGGCCGAAGGCAAGAGTTTAACCGATCAATCCAAAAAAATTGTGGCAGGCTCGTCCATTCTTACCCAGTTTGAGCTAGGAATGATACTAATCATCGGATTGATAATTCAGGCGTTGGTTTTGGCTTCAAACTCAATAACTCCTCCAGTTCAAAAACACCAGCTGAACTGAAAATCTATCTGCTTCATCCGGATTGTAGAACAGTTTCTACAATTAATCTTCTTTTCACCACGGTCAAACCATGGGGGATAGCGAAAAACCGATTCGGGTGAGACTAAACTCATTTGGATTTCTCGCCAAAGATTTGGTCCGGTGTTTGTAATTATTCAAAAAAATTAAAACAAAAATTATGAAAAGGAATAGGGGTAAATTTTCACAAAGTTTAATTACATTTTTTTTAGCGGCCGTCTTTTTAGTTACATCCTGTAGCGAGGAGGGTCCTGAATCACCCGGAGTAGCACCCACCATTCCACCTTCTTCCAGTTTCGAAATGGATTTAAATCAGTTTCCGGAAGAGGGCGGAGGAAGTTCGGGAGGACGCACCGCTACGGCTTACAACTGGAGTCACGCAGCGGTAAATGTTGGCATTTGGAACCTTGTCATTGGGGTTTCAACTATAATTCCGGTAGCTGCTTTTAAAGCAGCGGAAACTAGAACTCCGGAATTTATCGGCAACAATACATGGCAATGGACCTATACCTTTGAGGTCGATAAGATTCAACACTCCGCTAAACTGCAGGGAACCTTGGTAAGCGATGGGGTAAATTGGAAAATGCTCTTGTCAAAAGCTGGTGAATACACGGATTATGAATGGTATTCGGGGCATTCGAATACGGAACATACAGAAGGTTGGTGGCTGCTCAACCTGGGCCCCGATGAAGCCAGACCCTTTATAAGGATAGATTGGGATCGAAATGTAAATAATACTGAGGCAAGCATTAAATACACCAGCACCGATCCTCAAAACCCAGGCATAGGCGGATACATTCACTATGGAATTAATGAACAAACTCCATTTAATACCTATTATACTATATTCGATAATCAGAACGACAACCTGATCGAGATAAAATGGAATCAGACTACGCACGCGGGTACAGTTCGTAATCTGAAATTTTTTGGGGACGCAAACTTCCGCTGCTGGAATGCAGCCTTGCAGGACGTAGTCTGCGAATAAATACTAAGTAGCTAATTTTAAAATGATGAAAAAGGCGGGGCAACTCGCCTTTTTTCATGCCCTGAAACCTTCGTTTTTCAACCCCTTATTTCTTGCTACATTTGCACCCTTAAATCAAGACCGGAATGACGGGAATGGACCATATTCGCAACTTTTGTATAATCGCCCACATCGACCACGGAAAAAGTACCCTGGCCGACCGCCTGCTGGAGTTTACCGGCACCCTTAACCAGCGCCAGATGGAGGCCCAGGTGCTCGATAATATGGATCTGGAAAAGGAAAAAGGCATTACCATAAAGGCCCATGCCATTCAAATGAATTATAAATATCAGGGGAAGGAATACACCCTGAACCTGATCGATACCCCCGGTCACGTGGATTTTTCGTACGAAGTATCCCGTGCCATTGCTTCGTGCGAAGGCGCTTTGCTGATCGTGGATGCCAGCCAGGGCATAGAAGCGCAAACCATTTCCAACTTATACCTGGCCCTGGAGCATGACCTGGAAATTATCCCGGTTATGAACAAAATTGATTTGCCCCATGCGAACCCCGAAGTGGTGGCCGATGAAATCATAGAACTGATTGGCTGCAAACGTGAAGATATTCTTTCTGCCAGCGCTAAAGAAGGCATTGGCATTGAAGCGATTTTGGAAGCTATTGTGCAACGTATTTCTGCACCCAAAGGCAATTCATCTGCTCCGTTGCAGGCCATGATATTCGATTCGGTGTTCAATTCGTTTCGTGGTATCGAAATCTACTTCCGCGTATTTAACGGCAGCATCCGCAAGGGCGATAAGGTAAAATTTATTAGTTCAGGGCAGGAGTATTTTGCCGATGAAATCGGGGTATTGAAATTAGACAAGCACCCCCGTAACGAAATTACGGCCGGCAATGTGGGTTACTTGATCTCCGGTATTAAAGTGGCCAGCGAAGTGCATGTGGGAGATACCATCACAACCAGTGCAAACCCCGGTCAATTGCTAAAGGGCTTTGAGAAAGTTAAACCGATGGTGTTTGCCGGAATTTATCCGGTGGATACCACCGAGTTTGAAGAATTGCGGGCCTCTATGGAGAAGCTGCAACTCAATGATGCTTCGCTCGTGTGGGAACTGGAAACATCAGCCGCGTTAGGGTTTGGTTTCCGCTGTGGTTTCCTGGGCATGTTGCACATGGAAATTATTCAGGAGCGCCTTGAGCGCGAGTTCGACATGACGGTGATTACCACCGTGCCTTCGGTACAGTTTAAGGCTTGGCTTACCAATGGCGAAGAAGTGTTTATCAATGCCCCGGCCGAAATGCCGGACCCCACACGCATCGACTATATCGAGGAGCCCTATATTAAAGCGCAGATCATCACCAAGTCAGAATACATTGGTGCGATTATCAATTTGTGTATTGAAAAGCGCGGTCAGATTATGAATCAGAACTATCTCACGACAGACCGCGTGGAGATGACGTTTGAAATGCCGCTTTCAGAAATCGTATTTGACTTCTTCGATAAACTGAAATCCATTTCGCGTGGGTATGCTTCGTTGGATTACCATTTGATTGGCATGCGCGAGTCGGACATGGTGAAACTGGATGTAATGCTGAATGGTGATAAGGTAGATGCGCTTAGCGCGATTGTTCATCGTGGCAAAGCGCAGGAGTGGGGCAGGAAACTCTGTGAAAAACTGAAGGAGCTGATTCCACGCCAGATGTTTGAGATAGCTATACAGGCCGCCATCGGTCAGAAAATTGTGGCGCGCGAAAACATTAGTGCGATTCGTAAAAACGTGTTGGCAAAATGTTATGGGGGTGATATTTCGCGAAAGCGAAAGCTTTTGGAAAAGCAGAAGAAAGGAAAGAAGCGGATGCGGCAGGTAGGCAACGTAGAAATTCCGCAGGAGGCGTTTATGGCAGTATTGAAAATTGATTAAATAAAATATTCTCTCTCCCCTCTCCTGTGGTGAGGGGCCGGGGTGAGGCAAAAATCAAGTATGACAGGAACCACAACGTACACGCTAATCGATGGTCGCAAAATTTCGACTGATATCAAGAAAGAAATTTCTGAGAAGGTAATTCTGCGCAAACAAGAAGGTAAAAAGATTCCACACCTGGCTATTATTCTGGTAGGCGATGATGGGGCCAGTCAAACCTATGTTGATCACAAAGTAAAGGCCTGTAAGGAAGTAGGGTTTCATTACTCAATGCTTCGCTTTGCCGATACCATCAGTGAAGATAAACTGATGAAGCACATTGATCAGGTAAATCGCGATGAGGACGTGGACGGCTTTATTGTGCAGTTGCCTTTGCCACCAAACATTTCCGTTGAGCGCATTACAGAGAAAATCAGACCCGATAAAGATGTAGATGGCTTCACCAACCGGAATTTTGGAAGCATCGTTTCTAAAAATCCTTTATTGCTTCCGGCTACACCCTTTGGAGTAATGGAACTCATTAAACGATACAATATTCCAACCGAAGGAAAAAATTGCGTGGTTATTGGCGCCAGCAGACTGGTGGGCGCCCCATTAAGTATGATGTTGGTGGAAGAAGGGAAGGCTACGGTTACCATCTGTCATAAATATACGAAGGACATTTCGCAGTTTACCAAACAGGCCGATATCCTGATTGTAGCTGTAGGTAAACCCAGTCTGGTAACTGCCGACATGGTGAAAGAAGGGGCCGTGGTTATAGATGTGGGTACTACCCGGGTAGAAGGACCACAATTTAAAAACGGTTTTGCTTTGAAGGGCGATGTAGACTTTAAGCAAGTGGCGCCTAAAACATCTTTTATTACACCCGTGCCCGGAGGAGTTGGGCCCATGACGATTGCATCGCTGTTGTTAAATACGTTGCGGGCAACAGAATTACGAAATCCATAATTT
>JAEUUB010000366.1 GCA_016787745.1 Cyclobacteriaceae bacterium | reverse complement strand
TTCTTCGGCTTCTTGAAGTAGAAGAGAAGGCTAAATCTGTTGTTCATAACATGGGTGGTTTAGCGGTGATAAATCTATGCTTCCAGCCACCCGGATTCAAGATGTTCACGTCCTGAACTACTTGAATGTCAAATCGTTATGAGAAATCTGGTGAGTACTTTTTTCTTCCCTCCGATACTCACCGAATTACTCACCAAAGGCGTGTTATTTAGTGTCAAATCGTATGAGCCCGAAAACAAAAAAACCTGCAAATTCTTGTGATTTGCAGGTTCTTGTATCGTTTGTTACTGATTCTTGCAGAGGAGGAGGGATTCGAACCCCCGGACCGCGTTAACGGTCTCCGGTTTTCAAGACCGGTGCAATAAACCGCTCTACCACTCCTCTATATTCGTCCAAATCAGAGCGGGATTTGGAGTTTTTCCTTTTAAGGACTGCAAAAGTAAATGGAAATTCGGTTTAAGCAAAAGGAGTTTTAAAAATAGTCTATTGCTCACTGAAATCAGGAAATGTCTTTTTTAACTCCTTGTTATCGTAATTACGCACGGTGGGCTGGCTGGCATCTAACTCCAGCAACACCAACTTTTGATTATTAATAATGGGTAAAAATTTATCCCGATCGGGATCAAACTCTTTACTTCTGCGCGTACTTTTCAGGGCATACTTACGCGCAAAATTGTCGCCCTCTACCTGCAACTGATTTCTGATTTCTACATTCACTTTAAGCTTGTCGGTGATATCGTTTTTTGATTTGCCGATAACTTCGGTGGCTTCCAGGGTACCCATTGTAAGCACAGTGGTTCCCCCAATGGCGGATACCATTTTAGACTGATCGGTTTCTAATACAACCGGGGATAAGCCTGTGGCTGCACCCAGAGAAGCATTAAGAATGGAGCGATTCTTTTTCCCTTTTTTTGCTTGCCGATACGCTTTATTTAATTTTTCATGATTGGCATCTAGCAAGTCGATAAGTGACTTAGCCTGTATCAACGTGTTTCTGTATTTCTGGTAAATCAGTTTATCCTTCTCCTCCAGGTTTTCAGTGTCCTGCACTTTTACATTTACTTTTCGCTGAACGCGGTTGTTTGATTTGTCAATAGCAAAAAATAGAATTTCCACCGACTTTACTTTTTCTACTTCTTCAACAAAGTAATAACCGGGCGACCAAGTAAACTCTGCCTGAACCGAAGTGTTTCTTGTAAAGCATTCTTCTTTTACACGACTATCCGAACTAACAAAACCGACATTATTTACATTTTCATCACCGTTAGGATCGGAGATGTAAATTTTAAAATTGACACGCTCATCTTCTTTTATAGTTAGAGTAGTATCGCCTGGCACCAAAAGAATTTCGGGCGGAAGATCCAATTGCGTTTGCGCTACTTTAATTTTGCCTTTAACCTCTGCTTTTTGGGGTTGATCTTGAACAATGAATTCTACCACCAGCGGGGTATTTTTTAATGCGTTGAATTGATTTCGGGACGGTGTCCAGGTGAGCATGCCCTGAGAGGTAAGCGTAACTCCTTCCGGCAACTGCGATTGAATGGATTTGAATACAAGCGGGTCATCATCCGGATCGTTCACATACTGATCTGAGATTTGATAACTGTTAGCCGCAGATTGCTTCACGTAAAAGATGGGAAGATCTTCCACCACGGGTGGCCTGTTCTGATGGTATACGGTAAAGTTCAAAGGCCGCGTTACTCTT
>JAEUUB010000122.1 GCA_016787745.1 Cyclobacteriaceae bacterium | reverse complement strand
GATTTCAACATTTACAATTTCTTCCGTCAGCAAAGTTGTATCCTGCACCACAGGTTTAGGCGCAGATCCAAAAAAAAGCTTGTTCCCATCTTTGCTGAAGAGAGGCACATAGTGCTCGCTTACTATCCAGTTTTGCGGTATGCCCATAGAAGTTTCTACATCCAGCAGTTGGGCACAGGCTTTGTCTTTTGACCAATGATACAACTTGAATTGGCGAATTAATGCCTTGCTGGTGTCTGCATCTAAAAGAAAGGCCGTCTGGGTTCCATCCTCGCTAATCGATAAGCCTTTGTATTTATATTTTGC
Source organism: Cyclobacteriaceae bacterium (assembly GCA_016787745.1). Taxonomy (GTDB): domain Bacteria; phylum Bacteroidota; class Bacteroidia; order Cytophagales; family Cyclobacteriaceae; genus ELB16-189. The sequence continues at coordinate 12,730 of JAEUUB010000122.1, read as the reverse complement.
GTTTCCCTGATACAAAGGAGTGAGTTGTTCTTTCTGCAAATCATACCAATAAACACCGGCCTGCAGGGTTGAGTCGTTGCCGGTGGAACTAAATAAGAGCCCCTGGCCGTATTTCGCGAACGAATAATCCTTTACATACCCGAAGCTAACTTCTTTATCGGCTGATAATTTTTTAAGTACAAGCGTAAACCCATTTTCATCGCTATTCACCTTTTTCTTTTTAGGGGCGGGTTTCTTATCGCCAGCAGCAGTGGTCGGTTTACTTTCCTTTTTTTCATCTTGTTGATAAGCAACCCAGCCGCCCGCCTTCTCAGGAATTTTGAAAGATTTTACATCGGCCACTTTTTGTAATTTTCTATTTGCGAAAGAATAAATACCTAACGAGTCTTTCGGTAAATCTTCTTTTTTCTTTTTCTGCCTGCGCAGTTCCTTCACCAGATTTTGCTGTGGCTTGATCTTAAAAATTGCATACTTACTGTCAAAGCTCAGCGCTATATCGGCTGCACGCTTTACCGAATCCTGCGCATTGGTTTTAAGATTATAAAAAATGACTTTGCCATCGCCATCCTGTGGGGTAACGATAAATGCCGCGAAGGCTCCATCAGGGGTTAATGCTTTGTAAGGAATTTCCTTCCAGTTGTCGTACACCGTGTGATCCAGCGGTTTTTTTTGGGGCTGCGGAGGAGTTCCTTTCTTTTGTGCAAACGAACCCGCACTTGCGAGTAAGGCCAGCATGAGTATAATAAATCGCATAGAGAGTAATTAAGGTTTAACAAATGGAACGTTACCTGCACGAGCCAAAAATTTAAGAAAGTGAAGATACGAGTCTTCCGGGCGGCCCGATAAAGAATTTTATCAGTGGTGAAAAATCGAGGAGTTGTTAGCAGCTGATTTTTCCAACCCGTTTTTCGTGCCGGCCCCCTTCAAAGGGGGTGGTTAGGAAGGTAGCAAGAATCTTTTCTGCTACATGGGAAGAAACAAACCGCGCGGGGATGCAAACTATGTTGGCATTGTTATGTTTTCGTGCCAGGGCCGCCAATTCTTCCGTCCAGCAAATGGCTGCACGAATACCCTGATGTTTGTTGGCGGTAATGGCTACTCCGTTGCCGCTACCGCAGATGAGAACGCCCAGTTCAAATTCATTTTTTTCAACAGCATTAGCTACAGGGTGCGCAAAGTCGGGGTAATCAACAGACTCTGAGCTATAGGTGCCAAAATCTTTTATGGCATGACCTACCTGTTCCAATTGCTTTTTTAAAAGCTCTTTGTATTCAAACCCCGCATGATCAGCACCAATAGCTATTTTCATAATGACGATTGTTGATCTAACCGTTCTTCTTCCAATTCGCGCTTTTGTTTGCGCTTTAATTCAATACTGGATATGAAAATACTGATTTCGTAAAGGAAGTACAAAGGAATGGAGATCAGAGACAAACTTAACGGATCCGAGCTGGGTGTTATTACCGCCCCGATAACCAGAATGGCAACTACAGCATGTTTGCGATAGCTTCTTAAAAGTGTTGGGGTAACAATGCCCACTTTTGTTAAAAAGAAAATGACAATGGGGAGTTGAAACAGAAGTCCGCTACTTACAACAAGAATGGTGATAGTTGACACATACGAAGTAATGTCAAACTCATTGGAAATATCGGGACTTATGGAATAGTTGGCCAGAAAGGCAATGGTCATGGGGCTTAGAATAAAATAGCCAAAGGAAATCCCCAGCAGGAAAAGTACGGAAATAGAAAATACCGCTCCCCGCGAACTTTGTTTCTCTTTGTTATAAAGACCGGGTTTCACAAAGCTCCACAATTCCCAAACTACATACGGAAAGGCCACCACTAATCCGATAACGAAGGAAGCTGTTAACTGCATGGTAAATTGTCCCATCAAAAAACGGCTCTGAATCTTCATGGGGATTTCGGTTACACACAGTCCGTCAACACCTGTGGCAGCGCCCAATTGACAAAGCCAACGAAAGGTTATAAAATCAACATGACCAGGAGCAAAGACGATGTATTTAAAAATCTCTTCCGTAAATACGAAAGCCGCGATCATCATCACAAAAATAGCCACCACCGATCGCACCACATGCCATCTCAATTCCTCGAGATGATCCATGAAAGCCATTTCTTTTTCTTCTACCATAAATCAAAATCTCAAACCCTACAAAGGTAGGTCTTACAACACGGTTACAAATCAATTATTATTTATAAAGGGGGAATTTCTTCATGAACGCATTTACTTTGCGCTTCACCCCTTTCAGATGCTTGCTGTCTTCGGGCTTCTTTAAAGCTTCATCAATCAGATCTACCACTTTAATTACATCTTTTTCCATTAAACCACGGGTAGTAACCGCAGGCGTGCCAATACGCATCCCCGATGTAACCATAGGCGATTGCGTATCAAACGGAACCATGTTTTTGTTAATGGTGATATCGGCCTGAATCAACGCTTCTTCTGCAATTTTGCCGGTAAGATTTTTTGAGCGCAGATCGATAAGCATCAGGTGATTGTCCGTACCGCCCGAAATAATTTTATAGCCTCGCTCAACAAATGCGCTGGCCATCGACTTGGCATTTTTAGCCACCTGTACAATGTACGTCAAATAGTCATCGCTAAGGGCTTCCCCAAAGGCAATGGCTTTGGCGGCAATTACATGTTCTAAGGGACCACCCTGTGTTCCGGGAAATACACCGGAATCAAGGACAGAAGACATTTTGCGCAGTTCGCCTTTGGGTGTTTTTAATCCAAAAGGATTATCGAAATTCTTTCCGATCAAAATCAGTCCCCCGCGCGGGCCCCGAAGCGTTTTATGTGTAGTGGTGGTTACAATATGACAATGCTCCATGGGGTCGTTCAGTAATCCCCGGGCAATTAATCCAGCCGGGTGCGAAACATCAGCTAACAGCAATGCGCCCACACTATCCGCAGCCATGCGCAGTTTTTCGTAATCCCAATCGCGGCTGTAAGCGGAGGCGCCACAGATGATCATTTTTGGTTTTTCGCGTTGGGCGGTTTCAATCACTTTGTCGAAATCGATCTCTCCCGTTTCCTGTTCTACCCCGTAGAAAGTGGGTTGATAGAGCTTGCCTGAAAAATTAACCGGTGAACCATGCGTGAGGTGACCTCCATGAGAAAGATCAAACCCCAGGATTTTATCTCCGGGTTTTAGACATGCCAACATAACCGCGGCATTAGCCTGCGCTCCGGAGTGGGGTTGAACATTAGCCCATGCGGCCCCAAACAATTCTTTAATCCGGTCTATGGCCAGTTGCTCTACTTCATCCACCACTTCGCAACCGCCATAATACCGCTTGCCGGGAAGGCCTTCGGCATATTTGTTGGTAAGCACCGAGCCCTGGGCTTTCATTACCTGCGGGGAAACAAAATTCTCGGAAGCGATTAACTCAATACCCTGTTGCTGGCGTTGCTTTTCCTTCTCAATAAGATCAAATATGGCTTTATCGCGTTTCATGGGCTGTTCGTGGTTTAATAATCAGGTGCCAAAAATAGAGATTATGAATAAGAAGGTTGATCAATTATGAGAGAAAAATCGACTCTTTAATGAACGAATCTGACATTCCGCTTACAATACTCCCGTAACACTAAATATCAGAGTAATTCGTAGGGCGGAGAAAGAAGATTTCAATGCGGGAAACATTCTTTTGATACTCGGGCATGGCCGAAAGTTTTTTCCATTGGGGGTCGTCCACAAAAGCTTTCCAGTGAGCATCGCGCGAGCCTTGATTTTCAAAAGTGGTCATGTACATTAAGTTGGGCATACGGGCTCCGCTCAACACCTCGCCATAAAACACAGCATTAAAGCCAAGTCGGTTAAACAGTCCGATTTCATCCCCGGCATTAAACATGGCTACTTTATTGCGATAAATTTTTTCAGTGTATCCTTCGTAGCTACGCAACTCATAAACACGTTCGTTTACCGGAGTTTTCAGGGCGGGCACGCCCAACTGAGGCATTCCCGAAAAGGCATTTAGAAGAATGGTTTGAATCCGATGGTAGGGCGGATTATCAAAGGGTGCATCGAGGTAATCCGTTCCGCTGGATAAGTAGGTTTTATCCTTTTGCAGGCTTTCCGTTTGTGAAGAGAACTGATCAAGAGAACGATAAGGGATAAGCACGAAAAGTCGCTTGCCAAAGGTAGAATCGGTTTCTACGGGTTTAAAGACACCCACATGCTTTATGCCCGCCCGATGCAAAGCCGGCAACAGCGCTTTTTCCAAATAATTTTCGGTTCGGGTTTGTTGCTCACTTGTCTTAAATTGATAGATCCTCAATTCAAAGAAATCGCGCGTGGCAGCCTTTGTGAAACACAGCGAGGTTAATAAAACGAGGCCTGTAAGAATGGATTTATACGATGTTTTCATTTTTTCCGGTAGCATTTAATCAAATGTAAGCGAACGAACGGAAACGATCCCCAAAATGCGAATCAATTTATTATACGTGCATAATCTTAATTTTACAAAAAATGCACTCCATGAACTTCCAATATTATCTTGAATTATTAGGAACCTTTTTCTTCGCGGTATCGGGCGCGCTGGCCATGCAAGATCACGATCAGGATTGGTTTGGTGCAGGCTTTACCGGATTTATTACAGCTATTGGCGGAGGAAGTCTTCGCGATATTTTGTTGGGCAGTTATCCCCTGGTTTGGATCGGTGACATTAATTTTTTGTACTCCATTCTGATGGGGGTTGTAGTTGCTATTATTTTTTTCAGGGTGATCATCCGGCTGCGAAGAACGTTTTTGATGTTTGATACACTGGGAATCTCCTTCTTCACCATTCTGGGTGTGGAAAAAGCAATGGGGCTTGGCATTCGTCCTGAGATAGCGGCCATTATGGGAATGTTTACCGCGGTGATGGGTGGAGTAATACGAGATACTTTAACCAATGAAATACCCGTCATTTTCAGAAAAGAAGTTTATGCTACGGCCTGCCTGGCGGGAGCCATTGTATATTTGCTTTTGGATTTACAAACTCCTTTACAGCGAAACTATAATCTGATCATTTCTATTTCTGTCATCATCGTTATCCGGTTTGTTTCGGTAAAATATAAACTGGCCTTGCCGGGATTTAAAAAGTAAGCCGGGTGCTTCTTTTACCAGCAGTCAAACATTGCTTGTTTGCCCCTGCTGCTTTGCTAATATTGCGTTCTATGCGGCCCCTCCTGGTCATTTTAATTTTTCTTATAAGCCTTGGACAGGCATTTGCTCAAAAAAAGAATGAAGCTTATCAATTACCCATTCGCAAATCGATTGACCTTATTCGCATTGATGGTGTGGTGGACGAAGAAGGATGGGCGCAGGCTGTAACGGCTTCTGATTTTTTTATGGTAACACCCATGGACACCAGCATGTCCAGCGTAAAAACGGAAGTGAAAATGACCTACGATGATGACAATCTTTATTTACTTGCCATCTGTTATCACGCACTTCCGGGACCCTACATCGTTGAGTCCCTTCGCAGGGATTTTAACTTTGGTAAGAACGATAACTTTCTGCTCTTTATGGACACCTTCGATGACCAGACAAACGGATTTTCTTTTGGGGCCAACGCGGCCGGAGCGCAGTGGGACGGCTTGATGTATGAAGGCAGTCGGGTGGACTTAAACTGGGATAACAAGTGGACTTCGATTGTAAAAAATTACGAGGACAAATGGATTTTTGAAGCGGCCATTCCTTTTAAAACAATTCGATATAAAAAGGGAATCAGTAAGTGGGGCGTTAACTTCAGCCGCCTGGATTTAAAGACAACGGAAAAATCCAGTTGGGCCCCGGTGCCGCGACAATTTCCCACAGCATCACTTGCGTTTAGTGGCTCTTTAATTTGGGATACTCCCCCGCAAAAAGCAGGCGCAAATGTTTCCGTAATTCCGTACGCCCTCGGTGGGCTTTCCAAAGATTATGAAAACGAAACGCCAACAACCCAGCGGGGTGAAATCGGGATGGATGTAAAAGTAGCTGTTACATCATCGCTCAATTTGGATCTTACTGTCAATCCCGATTTCTCGCAAGTTGATGTTGACCGGCAAGTCACGAATCTCGATCGCTTTGAACTTTTCTTTCCGGAAAGGCGCCAGTTCTTTCTTGAGAATGGAGATATGTTCAACAACTTTGGGTACACCACCATTCGTCCATTCTTCTCGAGACGAATAGGCTTAACGGCTCCCATTCAATTTGGCGCGCGACTTAGCGGTAAGATTGATAAGAACTGGCGTATAGCGGCCATGGATATGCAAACGGGTAAGGTGGAGGAAGAAGAATTGCCTACCCAGAATTTTGCTGTGGTCGCGTTACAACGCAGAGTCTTTGCCCGCTCGAATGTAGGCCTGCTGGTGGTTAACAAAGAATCACTTGATTATACGCCCCCCGATTCGGGCACGGTGTACTCTGCCTATAATCGAAACCTGGGCTTTGAATATAACCTGGCTTCCTCGAATAATCAATGGACGGGCAAGGCACTGTTCTTAAAATCCTTCAGCCCGCAGCAAACGGAGAAGGATTATACGTATGCTGCCAACTTGCAATATGCCAGACGAAAATTTACGGTTAGCGGTCAATACGAATATGTCGGCAGCGGATACACGGCCGAGGTTGGCTATGTGCCCCGGAGTAATTACATCCGCGTTAACCCGCAAGCCTCTTACTTATTTTTCCCGAGAGGAGAGAAAGTACTCAGTCATGGCCCCAGGGCAGCCACCAGTGTTTTCTTTGATCCGAACTTTAAACAAACCGATAGCGAAACGTACCTGGCGTATTTAGTCAACTTCCGCAACTTAAGTACAATGAGCGTATGGGTATCGCATGATTATGTGAAGTTGCTTAAACCATTTGATCCTACTAATTCAGGGAAAGACACACTCGCTACCGGCAGTGAGCACAGTTGGAATGCAACCGGATTCGAGTTTACATCCCGACCGCAAAATGTTTTTACCTATGCCTTTACAGGACGCTATGGCGGATACTATGAAGATGGAACCCGCCTGTTTATGACGGCCGATATCGGGTATCGTTTTCAACCTTTTGTTAGTATTTTACTTAGCGGAACATACAATGATATCCGGTTGCCCAACCCCTGGGGACGAAATACTTTTTGGCTGCTGGGGCCGCGGGTAGATATAACATTTACAAACAAAATCTTTTGGACTACCTTTCTTCAATACAATGAACAGCAAGACAACATCAATCTGAACACGCGCTTTCAATGGCGCTACCGCCCCGCCTCCGATTTCTTTATTGTTTACACCGATAACTACGTGCCCGAAACCCTGGGTGTAAAAAATCATTCGTTGGTATTGAAGTTCACCTATTGGTGGAATATCTAGTTTGATTTCTTATTGAGAACGAGGTACCTTTATAAAGATTAAATTTCAAACTCCCATGCACCTTTACAAAACCCCGGCCGGAGCGCTTTGTGCAAATAAAAATTTCTACTTGCTCCATGAGCCCTGGGATGAGTTGATCAACCAAAGTAATCTTCATCACTATTTACTCAAATCAACAAAAGGGAAGGCACTATCAGAAACGGAAGCCCGCGATTTGATTTCCAAAGCTACTGCACCCATTGGCCAGCAGGAAGTGTGGGCCGCGGGCGTAACCTATCTTCGCAGTCGCGATGCGCGCATGGAAGAGTCGAAAGAATCGGGAGCGGCAGATGTCTATCAAAAAGTATACGATGCCGATCGGCCCGAGTTATTTTTTAAGTCTGTTGCATCCCGCGTAGTCGGTTCTGGTAAAACAGTAAATATTCGCGAAGATTCCTCCTGGAATGTTCCTGAACCTGAACTAACGCTATTCATCAATTCCTCCGGAGAAATTCAGGCCTACACGATTGGCAACGATATGAGTTCGCGAAGCATTGAAGGTGAAAATCCTTTGTATCTGCCTCAGGCAAAGGTGTACGAAAGCAGTTGTGGCCTGGGGCCGTGTTTGTTTGTGCCTGACAAACCTATTTCGCCTGACACAAAAATTTCCATTGAGATAAAGAGAAACAATGCAGTAGCCTTTAGCAATTCGATTGCCTTGAATCGGATGAAGCGTACCCTTCCCGAATTGGCAACCTGGCTTTATAAATCGTTAAAGTTTCCGGTTGGCTGTTTTCTCATGACAGGCACCGGCATTGTGCCTCCTACAGATTTTACCCTACAACTGCATGACGATGTGCACATTTCGATTGATGGAATTGGCGTGTTAAAGAATGCTGTAGGGGTTTGTTAATTCATTCCTCTGACCCAAAAAAAATTACCTCCCTTGGGGAATAATCATTCGATCCTGGTTGTCTAAGTATAAAGCAGCCGGGATTTCATACCTTATATCTATGAAAGAAGAACTTGATGAGGTACTGATTGAGAAATCCAAATCGGGCGATATGGCTGCTTTTAAGATGCTGGTAGAGCGGCATGAAGGTAAAGTAGCAGGTGTGGTTAGAAGTATGATAGGTGCTACCCCTGCCGCTGAAGACATAGGACAGGAAGTGTTTATTCGGTTTTATGATTCATTAAATAAATTCCGGGGCGAATCGAAGGTGAGTACTTATCTTATTCGTATTGCTATTAACCTGACCATTAATGAACTTAAAAGCAGACAAAAAGCTAATGCCCGTTACGCTTCGCTGGAAAGTGCAAGCGGGGTAGAAGATACCACAGAAAGAGTGGACTTAAGAGAATTGTTAGACTATGAGTTTAAAAAACTGGATCCGGACTTTCAGGCCGTTGCTACGCTACGTTTAATTGAGGGATATTCAGTAGAAGAAACCTCTTTGCTACTAGAAATTCCAATAGGGACAACTCTTTCGCGATTGGCTAGAGCACAAAAAAAACTTCGACTGGCATTATCAAAAAAATTAAAACCATGAGCGAGTCATTATCTGAACACGAAGAACTTTTATTACAATCGCTGGACGCACCCGTATCTGCCCGCGACCGGGAAACCCTTTCAACTCTTATGCAAAGCGATTTTGCCTTGCGCAGAAAGAGTGAACATTACACAACAATTCGTGAAATGTTGCTGCGTGCTGAGCCGGATTCCTTTGGGCCTTTTTTTGCCGAACGAATTATGAACCAGCTAAAAAAGAGAGTGAACGAAATTGACTACCTTATCTTTTTCTTCTTTAAAAAATATCAGGTGCTGATGGTAGGTGTATTGGTGGCCTTGTTAATTACAAATTTATTACTGTCAGAGCAACTCACCCTGCAGGCCGTTTTTGGATTTGATACACCCTCCGCAGAAAATGTGTACGCCATTGATGCCTATAAAAGTTTACCAAAATAGATAACGACATTTCTTTATCACGGAGAATGATCACAACTTAATAAGTATGAATATGAAACCCGAAAGAAAAAAGGCCCTCGTCTCCATCAGTATTACTTTGATTATAGGAATACTGATTGGAGGACTCACGGTGGGATTGTTGGGACGAAATATACGAGGCAGCCGGCCGCAGGCAGGATTTCAGGAAGAAGGCCGAGAAAGGTTTGTTCAGAAACTTTTAGAGGTAGCGGAGGCCGATGCCGAACAAGCAAAACAACTTCGCCCCTTGATTTACGAGACTATGGACAAAGTGGATTCGCTGCAAAAAAAGACGGATCGTGACGTTGAATCCGTGGTGGATGCTCTTGAGCTTAAACTGAAACCCATTTTGTCAGATAAACAAATGGAGCAATTACAGCAGTTTCACAGGAGGGGTCGAGGTAAAAATCGAAAGCAATAAATTTTATAAATACATTTTGATATGAAAAGAAAAATTCTCTATGCCATTCTGAGTCTTCTCATCGTAATTCAGTTTATCCGTCCGTCCAAAAACAATTCGAACGAGCAAACCCAGGATATTGCAACCCGATATTTTATTCCAGCCGAAGTAGGTGCTATTTTATCCGTTGCTTGCAGAGATTGTCATAGTAATAAAACTGACTATCCGCTGTACGCGGAGGTACAGCCTATTGGTTGGTGGCTGAACAAACATGTAACGGATGGGAAAAAAGATCTTAACTTTTCCACATTTACCCGGCTTCCGATTGCTGTTCAGAATCATAAACTGGAAGAAATAATTGAAATGGTAAAGGAAGGTGAAATGCCTTTACCTTCTTACACATTTCTGGGATTGCATAGTGAAGCTAATCTATCGCAGGCCCAGCGAGAATTAATAACGCAATGGGCAGACAAACAAATGGATTCATTGAAAGCCCACTACCCGCCCGATAGTTTGGTAATGAAAAGAAGATCTCCACCTGCCAAACCTTAAAGATTTTTGCAAGTAGAAGATTATTCGCTTTTTAATGTAATTGCCGGGCTAACCTGTGCGGCCTTAATAGTTTGAAAGGCAACCGACACAAACGCAATAGCCACTACACCCAATCCTGCAAAGACAAAGAGGAGGGGATTTATATCAATGCGATATGGGAAAGTCTGCAGCCAGTTGCTCATGAGGTACCAGGCCAGCGGCCAGGCAATAAGATTAGCAATAAGCACAAGTTGGATAAATCCCTTTGATAACAATAGTACTACTCCCGTAGAAGAAGAACCTAGCGCTTTGCGAATTCCAATTTCTTTAGATCGTTGCAACGTCATAAATGAAGCAAGCCCGAATAAACCCATGCAAGCTACAAAAATGGCGAGCCCTGTAAACACCGCGAAAATCTGACCGAACCGTTTATCCTGATCGTACTGTCGATTGAAGAATTGATCCAGAAAAAAGTAATCTACCGGGTTGCCGGGGAAAAACATACCCCACTTCTGTTCTAACGAAGTGAGAATGTTCGAATAATTTTCTGACTCCAACTTAAAAGCAAAAAAAGATGCAAAGTGGGGTGTGTATCGGTAGACGAGCGGAGTAACCACTTCCTTCAACGACATCTGATGATAGTCCTCAAGAACGCCCACTATTTCCAATGTGTCTCGTCCCTGACGAACCTTTTCACCAATAGCTTCGTTGGCGTTTTTAAAATTTAAAGCAATTGCCATCGCTTCGTTCAGGATTACGCTTTTTCTTTCGTTGGGATGATCCAGATCAAAATTTCTACCGGCTGCTATGTTTAAATTAAAGGACGGTACATAATCGTGATCGATACCCACGGTATACCCCGAAATATTGGTATCGTTATCACCACGCAAGCGCCTGATTCCACTCGCCCAAAAAATTTCATCGCCCGGCACATTGGAAGCTGCCGTCATACTTTTTACACCCGGTATCCGTAACGCTTCCGCTTTCAGACCCTCAATATTTTGCCCGAACAACGAGTCCACCACTACTCCGGGGCCTTTAAGCACCATGGTTTGATTTATGTCAATACCCAAATCCTGATTGCGCATGAATTGCAATTGCTGATAAACAATGACAAGCCCGCTAATGAGCACCACAGACGAAACGAATTGAAACACCACCAACGATTTTCTAAGAAAACTGCCTTGCGCGGTTCGCATCACTTTTCCTTTCAAAACTGATACAGGTTTGAATGACGAAAGAATCAGAGCCGGATAGAATCCTGACAGAACGGTTCCAATTAAAAAAAGTATGCCCAACGAAATCCAAAAATCGCCTTGCGTTAAAAAGGTGATGGGAATATTTCTTCCTGTCAACCCTGAAAATAAGGGCCACAGCAACCAGACAGCACCTACCGAAATAAGGGCGGCCAGAAGATTAATGAGGAAGGATTCTGATAAAAACTGTTTGATCAATTGCTCGCGCTGGGCGCCCATCACTTTGCGTACCCCTACTTCATTGGCCCGCTCAAAGGATTTGGCGGTAGCCATGTTGATGTAGTTGACCCACGCGATGATTAGAATGAAAAATGCAATAATGCTGAGAGCATAAACAGAATCGCCATCGCCCCGCTCTTCGGGTTGCGATTCCTGCAAGAGATTTGCGTATAAATGAATGTCAAGCAGCGGTTGTAAAATAAATTCCTGCTTTGAGTTATACTTAGCCCAATCCTCGCTTTTGTTTTTAAGCAACCATTCGTCCCATTTTGCTTGCAAGACAGATACATCGGTGCCGGGTTGCAATAAAACGTAAGTATTAAAATCGTACCAGCCCCAACTGGTTTCAGATTCATTATTGGTTTCGGCATTCAGGGTTTCGTATGAAAACAGAAAATCGAATTTGATGTGCGAATTGTCGGGCAAGTCTTCAAAAATTCCCGTTACTTCAAACTTGCGTGAGCCATCCCACGAAATGGTTTTCCCCATGGGGTCTTCTGTTCCAAAATATTTTTTAGCGGCCCGCTGAGAGATGACTGTTTTGTTTGGTCCGGATAAGGAACTGATTTTATCGCCTACTACCAGGGCCAGGTCGAACACTTCAAAAACAGCCGGATCGGTGATCTGCATTTTTTCTTCGCGAAAAGCAATTACGCCCCGGTCGGGACTTTCGTAACTGGCAATACCGCTTACCGGAAACAGACGTGTAAAAGATTTTACTTCGGGAAAATTATTTTTTAACGCGGGGCCTACGGCCGGCACGGCAGCCGCGCATTCAAACCGCAACTTTCCGTTTTGCCATTGATTGTATTGAACCCGGTAGATGTCATTCGCTTTGGAGTGGAACGTGTCGAAACTGCGTTCGTATTTAACATACTGCCAGATAAGCAAACTGGCCACCATGCCCAGCGACAGCCCCAGGATATTTAAAAAGGTAAACGACTTGTGCTTTAAGAAACTCCGGAAGGCGATGGTCAGGTAGTTTTTTATCATGGCAGAGCGGTTTGGATTATA
>JAEUUB010000045.1 GCA_016787745.1 Cyclobacteriaceae bacterium | reverse complement strand
AAGTTTAGGAAATGCCGATATAGTGGCAACAAATCTCGAGATGAGCGAAACCGAAAAACAAAAGTACGTGGGGGATTATAAATATGGAGAAGGACCTGAAGATGGATTCAGTGTAAAAATTAACATGAGAAAATTACTTTCGTTGGGTAAACTCGGAAACTTTGGAGGTGGATTGTATCGAAAATCAGAAAATACCTTTACGTACAATGGGGTAACTTCCGTTGAGATTACCTTCGTAATTGAGAATGATCGGGTGATTTCACTAACTGTTCACGAACCGGATCTTACGCTTACAGCAAAAAAGATTTAACATTATTTAAATTCAGTTGCCAGGGTTTCACATCCATAACCAATTGAAACTTGAGCGGCCCGATTTTTAGGAGGACCTGCAAATTTTGTTATGAAGAAAGATTTTCTTCACGTACATTCAAACAAAAGAATTAATCATGTACCGTAAGCTCCTAATATCGCTTGTACTTCTGATAGCGCGCGTGCAAGACGAACCGATGGAATATACTTTTCTGAGTGCGGAGTATGATGATCTATACCGGGCGGAGATCAAGTTTAAAGAAATCTTTTTTATTTTTTCATTGCTGGCCATTTTTATTGCTTTGATGGGCGTGCTGGGATTATCTACTTTTTTTGCCTTGCAGAAAACCAAAGAGATCGGTATCCGAAAAGTGTTGGGTGCTCCGGTAAGTAATCTGGTGTTGGTTCTGGCAATGGATTTCTTGAAAATGATTGTGTTGGCGAACATAATTACCTGGCCCATTTCGTACTATCTGTTTGATAAATGGCTTGCGCAGTTTCCATATGAAATCGCGCTTTCCGCGGAAGTTTTTGTGATAGGAGGTGTGCTCTCCGCCTTGCTGGTAATTGTGGCGGTAAGTTACCAATCCTTAAAATCAGCCTTTGCGAATCCCATTCACTCCATTCGTAACGATTAAATATTTCGGATTTTGATGTTCTGGGAATTCGGTGCCTCGATCAAGCATGGTCTTTCCATCG
>JAEUUB010000358.1 GCA_016787745.1 Cyclobacteriaceae bacterium | reverse complement strand
TGGAAAAAATCACTAATTGGACACACAATTCCGAAAGTACCCGGTTTAAAGTCGAGGTGGGGGTGGCCTATGGCAGTGATGTGGAAAAGGTAAAGCAAATTTTATTCGCCTGTGCGCAAGAACATCCATCGGTCATTCATTTCGATGAAGACAAAAACCATGAACCTTTTGTCCGGTTTACTAACTTTGGAGACAGTGCTCTGGAATTTGAATTGTATTTTTGGACATCGAAAATTTTTAATGTAGAGTATATTAAAAGTGACTTGCGCTTCGCCATTGACAAACAGTTTCGCCAGCAAGGCGTTACGATTCCGTTTCCGCAGCGCGATATTCATATAAAGACTAATTTATTCAGTTCAAAATAATTTCGAAGCTGTATCAAAAGTCGAATAAAATTGAAATGGGATTCCGGCCTTGAGCCGGAATCCCATCATCAAAAAAACGGGATCGCGGGTCAGTGCCTACGATGACCAGATGAATTATGAGACAGCCTCTTTCTATATACAGATGAGTAGCAGAAAAGATAGACTTCGGCAAATAATTTTTGAAGTAAACACACCGGCTGGAAGGGCCTTTGATGTAGTACTTCTAATATTGATTCTGGCCAGCATTACTATTCTGATGCTTGAGAGTGTTCAAGACATCAATGAGCACTGGAAATCCGTCTTTTTTACTTTGGATTGGATCATAACGGGGTTATTTACCATTGAATATTTTTTGAGGATTTGGATTAGTGGAAAGAAAAGGGAGTATATCCTGAGTTTCTATGGGCTTATTGATTTGTTTGCCATATTACCCACCTACCTGAGTTTAATCTTCGTTGGGAGCCATGCTTTAGCTGCGATCCGGGTGCTGCGGCTGTTGCGTGTTTTTAGAGTTTTAAAGCTGGTGCAGTTTATGGGGGAGGCGCGCAAGTTGAGGGCTGCACTAAAGACAAGTTCACAGAAAATAGTGGTCTTTCTTTTTTTTGTAATAATCGTAAGCGTTTTTGTTGGCACACTTATGTTTATGATTGAGGGGAGGGAAAACGGCTTTACCAGTATACCCCGGAGTATCTATTGGGCCATTGTTACATTAACCACCGTAGGGTATGGCGATATTGCCCCGCAAACTACCTTAGGGCAATTGTTAGCCATGATTCTTATGATCATGGGCTATGGCGTTATTGCGGTGCCAACCGGTTTGGTTACAGCCGACCTGGTTAAACAGAATGCAGATAAAAATTCATCGGGCACCAATCGGGCATGCAGAGGATGTGGTAATACAAGGAATGAGACAAATTACAAATATTGCTACGAATGCGGTACCAGATTGGAGTAAATAGAACAACTAGTCCAATAAAATACTTTAGCTATATTGGCATAGGAAAAGGATCAGATAAAGAGAGATATTTTAAACAGTTAATCTTAAATACTACTTGTGCAAAAGAATCTAAATCAATTTGATGCATCCGCTACACGCGGAAATAGCCAGCCCTTTTCGTGCCGGCCCGGAATGCGAACCGCAAATCTATTGATTTAGATTTATGAGAATTGATGCATACTCAATTTTGGTTGTACTAAGTGTATTGGTCGTTCTTTCCTATGTATTTAATTATCTGGCCGGTAAGCTTAAAATTCCTTCCGTGCTTCTACTTATTGCTTCAGGCATTGGCCTTAAGTACGCGGCCGATCACACAAATTTAGTATTACCACCCACACAAACCTTGTTAGAGATTTTGGGGGTAACCGGCCTGATCTTTATTGTTCTTGAGGCTGCCTTGGATTTAAGTATTCAAAAGCAAAAGCTTCCTCTGATTGGCCGCGCTTTCGTATCTGCTATTGTCCTTCTTGTTGTTACCTCAGGACTTATGGCTGTTTTATTTGCAACCTATTACCATACCAATTTTAATCAGGCTTTGATACATGCTATTCCGCTTTCTGTTATCAGCAGCGCCATTGCCATTCCGAGCGTCCGTAATATGGATGAAGAGAAAAGAGAGTTTGTCATTTACGAAAGCACATTTTCTGATATTCTGGGCATTATTGCATTTAATTATTTTGTGGCTGATCATTCTTCGGGAATGGGTGCCCTGCTTACTTTTAGCGGGGACCTGATTTTGATTTTAATTATTTCCGTTATAAGTACAGTCGCCTTGGTATTTTTGCTTAATCATGCCACAACACATGTACGTTTCTTTCTTACCTTTTCAATTATCATTCTTGCGTATTCTATTGCTAAATACTTGCACCTGCCATCTCTCATTTTAGTATTATGCTTTGGCTTGGTATTAAATAATTTTAAACTTTTTGATTACCCTCAAGTGCATAGATTTTTATCGTTTAATAAATTAAATGATGTTACGAAGGAGCTTAAGTTAATGACAGCCGAGACAGCCTTTATCATCCGCACTTTCTTTTTTCTTCTTTTTGGATATTCGATCAATTTGCTCCTCTTAAAGTCACAAGAAGTTATCATTTTAGGATTGTTAATTATTGCATTAACGATATTGTTGCGATTCGTTTTTTTGAAATTTCTTCTTAAAATAAACTCAGCACCCTTAACCCTTATTGCACCCCGTGGCTTGATTACCATCCTGTTATTTTATAGTATTCCAAAGGAACAGCGATTGGAAGAGTTAAGTGAAGGAGTTTTATTCATCGTCATTGTTCTTACGGGCCTTGCCATGACGTTGGGCTTATTACTCACTAAACAAAGTCCGAAGGAGAAAATTGAAGATGTAATCTGAGATTTCTTTGTCATGTTTTGTTGATTATCGCTGCATAATGATATTCGATTCGCAAGAAATAGTTTCTATTGTAAAGGAGAATTACAGCATAGATGTCTCTGTTAGGCAATTACCCGGAGAGCTTGATCTGAATTATTACCTTGAGACGCGAGACGGAAAGGCCTATGTCTTTAAAGTCGCTAATCAGAATGAATTAAGAGTCAATTTAGAATTGCAGAATTCCTGCATTAAGCATTTACAATCTAAAAAATTAGGACTTACAGTATCTTCACTGATAACCTCATCCACAGGGGCAGAGATTCTTGAACTGTCGGTTGATAAGGGAAAAGTCCGGTTTGCCCGCCTGCTCACCTGGATTGATGGCCGTGTTTTAGCAAGTGTTAACCCACACAACGCTGCCCTACTAGAAAACCTTGGTAAAATGTGTGGCACGTTATGTCTTTCTTTAGTGGATTTTGATCATCCGGCTGCACACCGGTTTATGAAATGGAATCCTTCAGAAGTTAGTTGGATAAAGCCGCATACGCTAAATTTTAA
>JAEUUB010000875.1 GCA_016787745.1 Cyclobacteriaceae bacterium | reverse complement strand
GGATGGCAGCAACCCCATCGCTATAACTAAAGATGCCAACGAAGAGAATCAGATTAAGTATGGCATCGCCACCTGGGTATATGGGGAAGAACTTCGGCAAACCACGGCCATGTGGTGGTCGCCCGATAGCAAGAAAATTGCTTTCTATAAGTTTGTTGAAAAGGATGTTAAAAAATATTACGTACTTCTCAATCAATTAAAGCTGCAGGACTCGCTGGAAGTTGAAGCCTACCCGAAAGTGGGAGCCGATAATCTTCCGGTAGACTTGATGGTGTACGATGTAGATTCGAAAAAAGTAACGCCTTTTGAGATTCGTGATGGCAAGCCCTTTAACGATGGTGCCTTAGGTACTTATATCTATGGCATGGCGTGGACACCCAATGGAAAAGAATTGCTTTACCACAGCACAAACCGCAAACAGGACATTATGGAACTGCGGGCAGCCGATCCGGTAACCGGAAAGAGCCGCACGGTAGTGCATGAAGAGTGGCTGGCCAGCTTTACCAAAAACACACCCGAAATGGAAGTGTTAAAAGATGGCAAACGTTTTATCTGGGCATCGGAGCGCAGTGGATTTAATAATTATTATCTCTACGATTTTAGTGGTAAACTCATTAATGCGATCACAAACCATCCTTTTGAAGTGGCACGCATTGTAAAAGTGGATGAAAAGGAAAACACGCTTTACTATATGGCGCGTAGTGGCGACAACCACATGAAAATGCAATTACACAAAGTGAAGTTGGATGGAACTAAAGATACACGATTAACAAATCCTGCCTTCGATCATTCCATTACCCTTTCCCCAGATAACAAATTCTTTGTAGATGTAGCGCAGACCCATGATACAGCTCCCTTTACAAACTTGCTTGATGCAAAAGGAAAAGTAGTTGCCGAGTTGGCCAAAAGCGACCTGAGTAAATTTGACGAATTAGGGTTGAAAAAAGTGGAAGTGTTTACCTTCACTTCCGTGGATGGAGTAACACAACTTCATGGCATGATTCATTTTCCATCCACGTTTGATCCTTCCAAAAAATATCCAGTTATCCTCAGCAACTATGGCGGCCCGGCTACCAACGCTTTCCGGGAAACATTTACATTGCCCGATGCGCTTACTGAATACGGATTTATAATTTTGAACATCGATGGGCGGAATGTAGGGGGCCGTGGTAAAAAATTACTCGATCAACTTTATGGTAACCTGGGTATTGTTGAGATGGATGATTTTGCAGCGGGTGTAAAATCATTATACAACCGCCCGTATATAGACAAAACCAAAGTGGGCGTTTACGGAACTTCGTATGGTGGCACAACGGCCGCTACACTCCTTCTCCGCTATCCCGATGTTTTTCATGTTGCGGTCGCAAACTCAGCGGTTACCGATTGGAGAAATTATGACAATATTTATACCGAGCGATTCATGAACTTACTTGAGAACAATCGCAAAGGCTACGAGGCCTCGAGTCTGATGCCGATGGCAAAAAATCTGAAAGGCGAGTTGCTTGTTTTCTTTGGCACGGCCGATAACAATGTGCACCCGGCCAACTCCTTACAATTGATTGATGCGTTTCAAAAGGCGGGCAAGAGTATCGAGGTGCAACTCGCTCCTGATGGCGGTCATACCGCACTGAACCGCGATCGCATGATGGAGTTCTTTATAAAACATCTGGTGATTAAAGATTAGCAGATTCAATTATCCTTATCTTGAAAAGTGTTCATTCATACCAAAAACAATTTATCCCATGACCATTAAAAGAAGAGATTTCATTCGGGTTTCTGCGGTGAGTGCGGGAGCTGCTACGCTATTATCCGGATGTGCCGCCCCGGCTGCCGAAACTTCATCAACCAGTCCGTTAGATAATTTAAAGTCTATAACCGGAGACATCGTTCCAATTTCTCTCGATGAACGAAAAACCCGAATAGAAAAGGCGCAACGCCTGATGGTGGAAAATAAAATTGAGGCCATCTATCTGGATGGCGGCACTACCATGGAATATTTTACCGGCATCCGTTGGGGCACCAGCGAA
>JAEUUB010000865.1 GCA_016787745.1 Cyclobacteriaceae bacterium | reverse complement strand
GTAAATCCAATTCCCTCAGCACCTGTTATTGCCTTTACTCCTAGTTCGTACTGTGTAGGCCAACCAATAACTCCACCTATTATTACAACACCTGTGGGTGGCAGTACCTATTCGTGGTATAGTGATGTAAGCCTTTCCACCTTATTAACAACAGGGACTACGCCAACCAATGCGCAATTAGGCTTTAGCAGTGCCGTGGCGAATAGTACAACTGTATTTGTTACAGAAACAAATAGCAGCAATTGTCAAAGTCCGGCCACGTCAATTACGCTCATAGTAAGCCCCGTACCGGTAGCTCCGGCAGTTACGTTTAGTCCGAGTTCATACTGCGTGGGGTCTGCGATTACCCCCCCGGTAATTACAACACCAACCGGTGGGAGTACCTATACCTGGTACAGCGATGCAGGTCTTACTACGGTACTCACCACAGGCACATTTCCAACGAATGCACAGTTGGGATTTAGCAGCGCAACTGCCTCCGTTACTTCAGTTTTTGTTACAGAAACAACCAGCAATAATTGCACGGGCCCGGCCACTACCGTTACCTTGACGGTCAATGCAGTTCCATTGGCACCGGCCATTACATTCAGTCCAAGCACTTACTGTGTGGGACAAGCCATTACCCCCCCTGTTGTCGCTGTCCCCGTAGGAGGCAGCACGTATTCCTGGTATAGCGATGTCAGCCTGTCAACCCTGATTGCAACCGGAACATCCCCAACCAATGCGCAGCTTGGATTTAGCAGCGCTACGGCTAACAGTACCACCGTTTTTGTGACTGAGATGAACGGAAGTTCGTGCACAGGACCAGCTACTGCGGTTACGTTAACAGTTAATCCGATTCCAACGGCTCCCCCGGTGAGTTTTAGTCCTTCCGTCTATTGTGTGGGGGCTGCCATTACTCCTCCCCTGATTACTACTCCTAATGCGGGGAGTATTTATACCTGGTATAACGATGCGGGTCTTACTACCGTTCTTACCACGGGTACTAATCCTACCAATGCACAGTTGGGTTTCAGTAGTGCTGTAGCAAATACCAAAACTGTTTTTGTAACAGAGACAAACAGTACCAACTGCCAGGGATTGGCAACTTCCATAACCCTTACGGTGAATGCAGTACCGATAGCGCCAGGAATTACATTTACTCCTGCCACGTATTGTGTAGGAGATGCAATTGTATCTCCGTTTGTTACTACACCCAACGGAGGTAGTACGTATACATGGTATAGTGATGCCGGGTTAACAACACCGCTTACAACGGGAACAACTCCAACCAATGCACAGCTGGGCTTTAGCAGTGCCGCTGGTAACGTTACCACCGTGTTTGTAACAGAAACCTCAAATGGTTGTGAAAGCCCGGCTACAACAATTACGCTTACAGTAAATGGACTTCCTACTGCTGAAATTACCGGAAGCACGGCCATTTGTAATGGTCAAAGCACCAATTTGAATTTTAATTTTACCGGCACCGGACCCTGGAATTTCCAGTATTCAGATGGAGTAACCACCTTCCCGGGAAATTCAGCAACGAGTTCTGCTTTAGTTTCCTTATCACCTGCGTCTACAACAACATACACATTGATAAGTGTTACCGATGCTAATTGCATAGGTTCGATTATTGGTGCGTCCGTTATAATTACGGTTGATGCGGTACCTTTAACGGGTTTGGGAGTTACCACATCCCTTAGTCCGGTTTGCTCTGGCGGATCGAGTACTGTGGATGTTGCCGCTTCTGAAGTGGGTGTAAGTTATCAACTAAGAAACAATGCGGATAATAGCCTTATCGGATCGTCAATGCCGGGGACAGGTGCAACTTTACCATTACCGACTGGAGCTTTATCTGCAACTACCACCTTTAATGTGTTGGCTTTACGAGGTGCTTGTGCCCCCGTACAACTAACTACCACCGTAACGGTTAACGTTGTAGGCGCTATTGACGCTTCTGTAAATGTTAGCCCGCAAGCGCCTGCAGTTTGTACGGGAACTTCTACTAATATTCAAATAAGCAATTCCGAAACAGGAGTAAACTATCAACTGCGGAACGATGCAGATGATAGTTTGATTGGTGTGCCGGTTGCGGGCACCGGAGCAACGATAAATTTACCAACGGGAAATCTTATCTCGGGCATCACATTTAACATATTGGCAGCCAATGGAACTTGTTCTATTGAGTTAACTAATCTGGCTACAGTAAATGTTGACATCAATCCAAATCCGGCATTATCTGTTACCGGCCCCGCTGCCACACTTTGTGTAGGAGGCTCTACCACAATTGATATTGCAAATTCAGAGGTGGGAGTTAGCTACCAACTTCGAAATGATGCGGATGACAGTTTAATAGGTTCTGCTATTATGGGAACAGGTACAACCTTGTTGCTCCCCACAGGGTCGTTAAGCGCGCCAATAACATTTAATATTTTAGCTACAGGGGGTGTTTGCGTGCCTGTGGAATTGTCATCAACAGTTCTTGTAAATGTTGCGGGCTCAGTTAATTTAGGTTTGTCTGTAACGGCCCAATCAAACACCTTGTGTTCTGGCAATGGAACATTAATTCAAGTAGCGAATAGTGAAGTTGGTGTTGATTATCAATTAAGAGACGATTCAGACAATAGCTTTGTGGGTTCCTCTGTGGCTGGTACCGGTGGCACGTTGGATCTTCCGACCGGAAATTTAACGTCCTCCATTACGTTTAATGTTCTGGCCTCAACAATAACGTGCGCAGCTCCATTAACAACCACAGTCGCAATAACAGTCAATCCGGCACCTGCCATTGGATTAGCGGTTACAGCACAATCAGGAACTATTTGTTTTGGAACTTCAACGGCCGTTCAAGTTGCTAATTCAGAAGTAGGAGTAAGCTATCAACTAAGAGATAACGTTACTAACAATGCAATTGGAAGCCCAGTGGTTGGAACGGGATCAACGTTAAGTTTGTCTACCGGAGCATTAACAGCTAATTCAACATTTAATGTATTCGCTACCATCGGATCATGTTCAAATCAGTTGACTACGGTTGTCTCGGTTACTGTTTTGCCATCGGGAGATCCTTTATGCGCTCCATTAAACAATTGTGCTACTGTGATTATTACTCCTGTAACTACGCTGGCAACCTGTGGTGCGCCAGTACCCGATGGTACCGTAATGTTTGATATAGTTCCGGCCACACCGGTAGTTAATTTGATAGGAGTTAAAATTGAGGTTGATGGTCCGGTTCAGGCGACTCAGTTCAATAATTTCAAGTTTACCGCGCTTCCTGTGGGAACGTATGACTACACGGTCACCTATGGTGATGATACAAATCCCGCGTGCATTAAAACGGGATTGTTTACAATCGATCCAACGGGAGTTCCAGATCTCGTTGACTTTGACATTGCTTCTACTACCTACGATTGCCTGATCAATTCAGGGAGTGCAGTACTAACTGGTTTTATGGGTTCAGCCAATACCGATTTCACTTTTACAATCTTTGATAATGGAAATATTGTACAGGATGGCACCATTACAAAGGATCAGGCAGCTTCAGATGAATTTACAATTACCGGCCTGGCTTTAGGGTCTTACCAGATACAGCTTTCGCAAAATCAGTCGGGGGTAAATGGTTGTGTCGGTTCAGTAACTTCCGTATTCTATGATCTTGATATGAGTGAGCCAACGGGCGGTTGTGGACTATTTGTACCGAATGTATTTACTCCTAATGGGGATGGCTCCAATGACCTTCTGGTGATTCGGAACCTGCCGGCAAACTCTAAGTTAGTAATTACCAATCGGTGGGGTAAAGAAGTATTCTCCGCGTCTGATTATAAAAATGATTGGACAGGTGGTGAAATTGCTGATGGCATTTATTACTATACGCTTTCTACAGATAGCCAGGCTTACAAAGGATGGATTGAAATCTTAAGAGGCCGGTAAGCTCTGAATAGAAGTCAGAAATTTCATGGTATCTATTTGATCGGCATAGTCGCTCACATCAGGTCTTTGCGCGGAACCGAATGCTAAACTGCCTTTATACCATCCTTCAGCGGATACAATGCACTGGATTTTTTCCTTTTGTATCTGAATTTTTTGATCAAGGTCGGCTTGGCTCTTATAGGTCTCATAGAACAATACAGAGATCGGGGAAACCAGGGCATTGCTTGCTGTGATTAATAAGTACCCGGTATCATAGTGCTGGGTGCCATTCACTAAAAGAATTGATTTTTGATAGTCGTAGTTATTAGCGTATTTATGATGATCAATAATGGATTCATAGGGCTGCCAGGCATTCAATAAATCCGGGATGTTAAAATCTTCAGGCACGTATATTTTGGATACATTTCTACAGCCCAGGCCAAAATAA
>JAEUUB010000297.1 GCA_016787745.1 Cyclobacteriaceae bacterium | reverse complement strand
AAGTTGGAATTATCCAATTTGGAAAAAGTCTTGTTTCCCCAAGAGGGTATTACCAAGGCCGAAGTAATTGAATATTATCTTAAAATTGCACCCACGCTTCTTCAGCATGTGAAGGGCAGGGCACTGACACTAATTCGATTTCCGGATGGGGTGGGCGGAGAAAATTTTTATCAGAAGAACCGTCCGGATTGGGCACCCGACTGGATTGAGTTTGTAACGCTGGGCAAAGAAAAGAAGGATTACATCCTTGCAACGGAACCCGCTTCGTTGGTATGGCTGGCCAACTTAGCATCCCTTGAATTGCATCAACTGCACAGTCGCAAACCCGATTTCGAACATCCCGATTATATGGTTTTCGATCTCGATCCACCCGAGGGGTATGACTTTACCCGGGTTGTTTCTCTGGCTATCGATTTGAAATCATACCTTGAAACATTTGGATATACCTGTTTCGCGAAGACTACCGGTGGAAAAGGAATTCATGTTTGTTGTCCGATTGAACCCCGTTGGGATTTTCATACCGTGTTTGAGGCGGCACAAGCCATTGCTCAACCCTATACCGAGCGCAATGTGAAAGAAACCACCTTGCAAATAAAAAAGGAAGCGCGAAAGGGTCGTGTACTAATCGATATATTCAGAATCCGTTCGGGGCAAAGTATTGTCTCACCCTACAGTTTGCGGGGGCGCCACGGGGCTCCGGTTTCCATGCCACTCACGTGGGAAGAAATAGCGGTACTGAAAAGTCCTATGGAGTATTCAATAGTGAACGCGGTTGAGAAAGTTCTTACCGATGGCGATGCGTGGGAAGGTATGGATGCGTATGCAGTTGAGATTCACACGCATAGAAAAACAAAGATCTCTAAAGCAAAAAAATTACCCGTCTCCAGGAAGCATAAAACACCCGAGCAACTGGAGGCCTATGAGAAAAAGCGAGACTTTAAAAAAACGCCTGAGCCTGGGGCCCATGTGATGGAAGGCAGCGGAACCAGCTTTGTCGTGCACCGGCATCATGCTACTAACTTACATTACGATTTACGATTAGAGAAAGAAGGCGTTTTAAAATCATGGGCCGTACCGCGGGGCTTGCCCCCTTATCCGGGAGTAAAACGACTCGCAGTTCAAACCGAAGATCATCCCATGAAATATCTAACCTTCGATGGGGAAATTCCCAAAGGACAATATGGAGCTGGTGAGATGTGGATTTACGCACTCGGAAAATATCAGATTACCAAGGATAAAAAAGATGGTTTTTATTTTCGCTTAAGTAGTAAAGAAGTAAATGGGGAATACCGCATCTATAAAATAAAAGCAAAGGAATGGCTGCTGGAAAGAGTGGATACACCCCAGGTAAATTATATCCACGATATTATTGAGCCCATGTTGTCGGGCTCAGCGGTTAAGCCGCCCGCAGGCCTAAACTATCTTCATGAAATAAAATGGGATGGCATCCGGGCTATTATTTCTTTGGAAGATGGCCAGGTTAGAATCAGAACCCGGAATCATAATGATGTGACAAAGCAATTTCCTGAATTGGCCCAGGCCGATAAAGCATTTCGTGCGACTTGTGGTTTGTTTGATGCCGAAATTGTTTGCCTCGATAAATCCGGCAAAGCCGATTTCAAAAAGGTAATCCACCGGTTGATGAGCAACGGAGAAACAACTATTCAAAAGTTAAGTAGAACGAGCCCAGTGCATTGCTATATTTTTGATTGTTTGTATCTGGATGGGCGGACTTTACTAAATGAACCTCTGGTAAAAAGGCGCGAGTGGATGCGGGATGCTATAAAGCCAGAAACTCCGTATCGGGTAAGCGAAGCGGTGGAAGATGGCGATGCACTTTTTGAGGCAGCGCGGGAACATCAGCTTGAGGGAATTATTTCTAAAGACAAAGACGGCCGGTATTTACCGGGCAAAAGATCAGATCTATGGCTGAAGATAAAAGTACGCAACACGCGCGAGTGTTATATTCTCGGGTACAATCCGGGTAAAGGTAATCGCAGTCAGGTATTTGGTGGTTTGCATATTGCAGAAAAGGAGGGCGAAAAATTTACTTATAGAGGTAAGGTGGGTACCGGATTTGACGATACCTTGATTAAGGAAATTTACAAACAACTTAAGGTACTGAAAGAAATTAAGAAGCCAATTTCTGATAAAGTAATGGATGAGGCGATAAGTGTTTGGGTTGAACCGGTTTTGATCGCTGAAATAAGTTTTTCAATGATTACAAAGGACAATCAATTTCGGGAACCTGTATTTGTTAGACTCAGACCGGATTTAGCAAAGTAGAATCCAAGAAATGAAATCGTTTCATGCCTTTGCATAGGTTTATTACTTGTTGCCGCAGATTTTCAAATTCATAACTGAATCAATTACTATCCCCAGCGCTTTTGCTCGTGTTAAATCGTTACAGGCCTCCGTTTTCTTCCCAAGTCTTTGATATGCTATGCTTCTGTTATAAAACGCCAGGCCATAGTCTGGGTAATAGGTGATAGCCACTGTGTAATCTTCAATAGCTTCCTTTGGGCGTTTAAGCTTTACCAGAGCATTGCCATGATTGAGCCAGCCCTTGTCAAAGTCGGGTTTTAAATTCAAGGCTTGCTGATAGTCTGATAGTGCTCCCTGAAAATCGTTGAGTTGTTCTTTAATAATACCCCGATTAAGCCAGTATTCGGGTTCAGTAGGTTCCAGCCGAATGGCTTCTGAGTAATCCTGTAAGGCTCCAGATTGGTTTCCGGTTTTCATTCGTAGCGAACCACGTTCGGCATACGAAAAGGGTAGGGTAGGGTTTTTATCAATGGCTTCTGTTAACAACGCTTCCGATTGTTCACTATTATTTGAGGCAGCAGAAAGCACCGCCAGATTATGACTCGCCATATAGCTATCCGGATTGATCTTAAGCGTTTGCTCGAAATCAGCTTTGGCGGCTACCGTATCACCTAAATTTTGTCTGGCTAAGCCGCGATTAAGAAATAAATCAGGGTTTGATGGCGAAAGCTGTAGTGCAGAATCATAATAATAAACAGCTCCAGTGTAGTTGTTTAGTTTGGTTTCGATCAGGCCCAGGTAATTAAAGTATGTAGCGGTAAGGGATCCGCTTGTAGTAAAACCTTTTGATGCGCCCACGTCTTCCCGGCCTATTTGAAAATAAACCGTATTCGTTTCCCCTCCAGCGGGTATTTTCAATAGATTCAGAAAGTCTTCTTTTGCCATTGCCCATTGGCCAAAATCGTACCGGGCTACGGCTCTGCTAAAGAGTACTTCTTTATCCGTAGGCTGTTTCTCCAGGTAGATATTGTAATCTGTTAAGGCCCCTTGCTTATCGCCCAGGTGCTCACGTACAATAGCTCTTGAATGATAGGCAGGCATAAAATAGGGATCAATCCGCAAACACTCATTGAACTGCGCCAGCGCTGTCTTATAAGACTTTGTGAGGAGTGATTCTTCACCTTTCGTGTGGTAGTAAGAAGCCGATCGGGATTTCGTTTCTTGAGCAAACACCAAAAAGGCACCCAGGCAAAGGATGCCCGTTATCGGAGATGTTTTGGCCCAAGACATATCTCAAGTTGGCAATTATTGGCGTGAATTACCAGTTTTAGTACTCCAAATCAGAAAATCAAAGAGAGCATTGACTAATAGTAGATAAAATATATTACCTATATTTGGATTATCTAAAATTAGATAATGCAAAACCCCTTTAAGTACGGAGAACTAACTACAGACCAGAATTTTTGCAACCGCAAGCAAGAAATCAAGCGGCTGCAGAGTGCCTTTCGCGATGGTCAGAGTATTGTTATCATCTCCCCCAGACGATGGGGGAAGAGTTCGTTGGTGAATCAATCGGTTGATACGTTTAAAGGTAAATTGACTACTATCCAAATAGATTGCTTTGGTA
This sequence comes from Cyclobacteriaceae bacterium, assembly GCA_016787745.1. Lineage (GTDB taxonomy): Bacteria > Bacteroidota > Bacteroidia > Cytophagales > Cyclobacteriaceae > ELB16-189. The sequence goes on along the minus strand of JAEUUB010000297.1, from coordinate 17,223 downwards.
TCAGTTCTTCGCGGGAATTTTATGCTGTCTTTTTAAAAGCCACTCTTCAGCAAACAAGCTCTAAACTCCAGCAAGTAGTGGATACCGTGGCTAAGTCATTGAAATCCATAGTGCCTTACATAAAATATGGAGTTAGTGAGAACGATGAGATTCAGATTTCACTTGATCTTCCGCATAAAAAGTATGAGGTGGAAGAGATTCTTGAATTGCCCCAGCGCATTGCTGCTGATCGGAAAACCCGGTTGGTGGTTTGCATAGATGAATTTCAAAAAATTGCAGAATGGTCAGACGGAAAAATGGTTCTTGAAAAACTCCGATCCTATTGGCAAAATCATGATAAGGTTTCGTATTGCCTTTACGGAAGTAAACGACACTTAATGTCGACTTTATTTGCGCACGCCTCGCAACCCTTTTATCGCTTTGGCGAGATTCTTTTTTTGGATAAGATAGCCGAGAAAGAGTGGACAACCTTCCTTATTAAGGAATTTGACCGAACAGGAAAGATCATTTCAACCGAAACAGCGCAGCGGTTAGCTAATTTGGTCGATTCTCATTCTTATTTTGTTCAATATCTGGCTCGCATTTGCTGGAATAATTCCGAAAAGAAAGTGACTGACCAAATTCTGGATCTTTCTTTCCTTGAATTGTTGAACGATCACCTTCCGGTATTTCAGAATCAAACCCGCAATCTCACGAAGTATCAGGTCAACTATTTAAAAGCAATAAGTGCAGGTGAGACACAACTCACCTCGCAGCGTGTGATCAATGCATTTGATTTGGGAAGTCCTGGAAACAGTAAGCGAAACCAGATTTTGTTTGAGGATTTGGAAATCCTTGATTACGCGTTGGGCAACCCAAGATTTTGTGATCCATACTTTAGGCCCCTGTTTGACAGAGTATTTAAGTTATCCTCTGGTTAAGTAAATTTAATTTATGATTTGAAAAATCATTCATAGTCAATAACTTAGTACCTTGTAGTTCATTTTTTAAACTAATAATATTTTTATGCGAGCCATCTGGAAGGGACACATTCAATTTTCTTTAGTTACCATACCTATTCGCATTTATAATGCCATTGACACCGGGCAAAGCATTAGTTTCAATTTACTAACCCGCGAAGGGCATAACCCTGTAAGCTATGAGAAGAAGGATAAGGTTACGGGGCAGCCGCTAAAGGCTGAGGACATTGTAAAGGGGTATCAGTATGAACCCGGCCAATATGTAATAATTGAGCAGGATGATCTTAACAAGGTGAAGCTGAAAAGTGAAAAAGTAATAGAGATCGAAGGCTTTGTCAAATCGCAGGAGGTACATCATACACTGTTTGAAACACCTTATTTTATCGGGCCCGATAGTGATATCGCTGCCAAGACATACGGGTTACTTTGCCAAACGTTGAAAGACAGTGGCAAAGTGGGTGTGGGTAAAGTGGTGCTGCGCGATCGGGAAACCCCGGTTCTTCTTTCTCCACACGAAGGTGGAATTCTGATGTACCGCTTGCGTTATCCGAATGAAATCCGGAACATGGGAGAGGTGCCCCAACTCCTAGAAGTTAAAGCCGATAAAGATCAGCTGAAGTTGGCCAAAACCTTGGTGGATTCCATGACGACCACCTTCTCGAAGATTGAAATGAAAGATCGATACTACGATGCGCTTAAGGCGATTATCGATGCGAAGATTGCTGGTAAGGAAGTAGTAATGATGACAGAAGAAGTGCCGGAAGTAGTGGATATTATGACGGCCTTAAAAGCCAGCATCGATGCGGCTAAAAAGAAGCCGATGGAAAAAGCCAAAGGCACCGTTGTTAAGAAAGAAAAAGAAGCTAAGAAAACACTGCGCAGGAAGGCAAGTTAGCGATTATCTATAGATAGATTCTAAACCCAGAATTTGGCTACCTTTGCATTATGGCCAAGGTTATTCAGTTTCCCGCACCTAGTCCTGAAAAGTTCGGCTTCAAGCCTGTGCGCAAGAAGAAGCGCGTGGCACCCGACAAGCATGGGCAATTGAGTTTATTTGGGGGAGCAAAAGTTATAAATCTAAATCGGCTCTCGGTATTTGAAGAAGCCTTACTGCTTGACGAACAGGGCGACCATCGTGCAGTAAATCAATACCAAAAGGCAATTGATGCCGGGGATTCAGTGGCTGATGCTTATTGCAACCTCGGTATCTTAGAGTCAGAACATAAAAATCATAGCCGCGCTATAGATTGTTTTACCAAAAGTCTGAAGGAGGAACCTCGGCACTTTGAAGCACACTACAATCTGGCGAATGTGTATGCCGAAATTGGTAATCTGCCATTGGCTAAGATTCATTATCAGATTTCCATCGAGATAGAGCCTACGTTTCCCAACAGCCATTTTAATTTGGCTCTCACACTTGCCATGAACAAAGAAGTTGAAGCTGCCATTGACAGTCTTAACACCTATCGCACGCTGGTAATACCAGAAGAAAGGACGCAAGCCGAAGAACTTATTAAAAGTCTTTCGAGCTCGCTTCGATAGGCTTTTACTTGGAGCAAATCAGTAAATAACTACCGTCTGTTGCTTCTTAATCAGAAATTCATAGGCGATAGATTTCGTTGCATGGATTCAGCTTCATATATTTATTTAGTTTAAAACTATATAGATACCGTGCGAAACCAGGATGGATTAAAACTCATGAAAGCGATTATTTTTTGTCTTCTTGTTTCTAGTACTATTTCCGCGCAAAAGCGAAATAGCGATTACGTCAATCTTTTCATGGGCACTTCCAACTCTCGGTGGATGCTATTTCCAGGAGCAACTTTGCCATTTGGCATGGTAAAATTAAGCCCCGACAATCAGGAAAACGTTTGGAATGGAGGTTATGAATATACAATTAACAGCATATCGGGCTTTAGTCACTTGCATGCTTTCGGGCTTTCGGGACTGAGCGTGATGCCGGTTGTTGGCAAGTTAGACCTTTATCCTGGTCAGGAGAAAACCTATCAAGGTATCGCAGATGGTCCCTTTGGTGGAATGTGGACAGCTGGCTATCGGTCCAGGTTTGATAAAAAAACCGAGCGTGCCAGTGTTGGATATTACACGGTTGATTTACTCGACTATAACATCAAGGCTGAAGCCACGGCCACGACACGCACAGGTTGGCTGCGGTTTACGTTTCCAAAGAGCGATGAAACTCGCATTATGATGAACCTCAATTTTGCCGTTGAAGAAAAGAATGAGATTCTAAACATTTATATAAAACAAATTAGCGATACCGAAATTGAGGGTTCTGTAACTCAGAACAATTTGTACGCGGGCGAGCATACAGTTCATTTCGTATCAAAATTTTCAAAGCCGCTTACAAAGGTAAAGGCGTGGAAAACAAAACCTTATAAGGGAGACGGCACGGGCTATGGAACATTCTGGAGAGACGATCAGGATGTTTTTGAAGTAGACCGTGCTATTCAGGACAAAAATGTGAGTGGAATTTTCTGCGAGTTTAAAACCGATGCGAATGAGCAGATAATAATGAAAACCGGAATTTCTTTTGTGAGCACATCTAATGCAAGACTAAATCTTACTGTAGAAACGGATCCATTTGCCTGGAACTTTGATGCTGTAGTGAAGAACGCCAACCAAACATGGCAATCAATTCTTAATGTCGTAGACGTTGAAGATGCCAATGAAATAAATAAGGAGAAGTTTTATACTTGTTTGTACAGGACCTACTCTGGCAAATCAATCATGTCGGATGTGGATGGCTCCTATATGGATATGTATGAACGCCCGCAAAAGCTCCCTGCCAATGCCGATGCTGTTTATAGCGCTGATAGTTTTTGGGGCACTCAGTGGAATATTACCCCAGCCTGGACACTGCTAACACCTAAAGTTGCCAACAGTTGGGTAAATGCAATGCTCGAAATGTATGACAAAGGAGGCTGGATTGCTGATGCTCCTACAGGTTTTGAGTATGCACCGGTAATGGATGCGCAACACCATATTGCTCTGATTGTCAGTGCATACCAGAAAGGAATACGTGATTTTGATACTCAAAAAGCCTGGCAAGCCATCAAACATGATCTTACTACGCCTGATGAAAATCCAGCCTCAGGGGGCCACGTAGGGAGTCGTTCCTTGAAAAGCTATGTGCAATATGGCTACGTGGCAGATGAAGACGGACCAACGTCAAACACACTAGAGTATGCCTTTGATGACTACATGGCATCGGAGTTTGCTAAGGCACTTAATTTGAATGATGATTACGAATTTTTTAAAAGGCGATCTGAAAACTATAAAAACCAATTTGATAAGTCGACCCTCTTTATGCGTAAACGTAAGCGCGATGGTTCTTTTGTAGAAACTTTTGATCCCTTTCGATTCGGCTGTGATGGTGGATGGAAAGGCTCAGGATACATGGAGGGAAATGCATGGTTATATTCTTTTTATGTGCCTCAAAATCTGCCTGACCTGATTAATTTAATGGGTCGGGAAACCTTTGTAACTCGCTTGGAAGATGGCTTTTTGCATGATAAAGTAGATATGGGTAACCAACCCAATTTGCAAGCTCCCTTTTTGTTCAACTATGCTCAAAAACCATGGCTCACGCAAAAGTACAGCCGTTGGGCTATGGATAAATTCTTTGATAATTCACCATACCGTGGCTGGCCTGGAGAAGAAGATGAAGGGCAATTGAGCGCGTTGTTCCTCTTAATGTCGATGGGGATCTTTCAGATGGATGGTGGTTGTGCCGCGGAACCCACGTATGACCTTAGCACTCCTCTCTTCAGGAAAGTGACAATTCATCTGGATAAGGAATACTACCATGGAAATGATTTTACGATTGAAACAATTAATAATTCTCCGAATAATATTTATATCCAGTCAGCAACGCTTAATGGCAAGCCCTTAACTAAGTCCTTTTTGAAACACGCTGATCTGGTAAAGGGGGGTAAACTGGTGTATGTTTTAGGAAATAAACCCAACCCCAATTGGGGCCTATAAAGTTTAAGCAGGGTGTCTTACCTCTGCAACGTCCGCTGCAGTTTCAAAAATCTTTAAAGCATACCCATAGTAACAAAAAATAAAACCATCCGGTAAGCTTCCAGGGCAAGTTTTAGAAACACAATCAGCATTATTGATTTTAATACTAACCGAAGTCCCTTTTCCTGATAAAACATGGAGCCACTTTGCAGTATAAAATAGAGGTTGGTGATAATAAAGATCACGGTAAGAGAGATTTCATTTAGGTATTCCCCCAACCCAAAAAGTCGTACGACAACGGTAAGGAGGATGGCATTAACAAAAAGATTAAAGCAAGCCAGTTCCACGGCATACGTCACATGATCGGTAAAGTATTTATTTTTTTTCCAGTAGAGAATATTTAAAGGCAGTGAACTAATGACAACAAAAACCATAACCAACAGTTTTGCAAGTCCTGTGGTTTTTTGATTATAGATTAAGGTAAACGAATTCAGGTCGAGGCCTAACGCAACAATTTTATGGGCAATCAGGTTTTTGTAAAGTACACTGAGGGGAGATAAAAATTGGGTATTGAGTGAGGCATTGAACAATTGAATAAGCGGAAAGAAAAAATAGATCAGGTTGAGAAGAAAGAATAGCGACATCGGGCTAAGCCGCTTTATTCTTTTGCCATTCGAGAAGTCGAGTGATAAAACACCTGGCTTCCGGATTATTAGCCAAAGCGTTTTAATAAACCGGGTATCTGTAAACGTAATGGTAAGTAAGATGCTATTTAATACTGATTTAAAAGATCGGTCGCTTGCTACCAGAACCTTTTCGCCACATTGGTTGCAATAGTTTCCGGTAAAGGTGTTCTGGCAGCTTTTACATCGATGGGCCAACTCGCTCATTCTGCAATTTATCTTTTTAGTTGTCTTAGTGTCTTTCTTCCTCTCGAAACAAACCCCGCGGTGCCATAAGGCAATTGATCTTCAATAATCATAATAATCTCATTCTTTAAATCGGCATTCTTTTCAGCTATGTTTCCTAACACAGTCATAGCAAATACACGGATAGCAACGGGTTGCTTTCCATCCGTTAAAAAGGTCATACATAGATCCACTGTCTTACCCTGGAAGGATTCCGGGATGGAGATGAATTGAAACATCCGTAGAATATTCCGCTTTACAGCATTGTGCTGGTTTGATCTTTCCAAAAAACTCAGCATGGTTTTAAGGTGGGGCTTAAGCAGGGCTGGATTATTTTCTACACAATAGCTAATGGGCCATGCGGCCCGTTGCGTTACCCGGTAGGGTCCGGCAAGAAAAATGGCTACTAGTTTGGCAAAACGTTTTGGATCATTATTGACATAATTCACAATCTTATCCTTTTGGGCCTTACTGTGTTCCTTCAAAATCTCTTTTACCAAATTCATTTTCAATTAGTTAGTAAAATAGTAAAATATAACTATTTGATAATTAGTATTTTATTTACAACTATCTTAACTTTATATTTAATAAATAAGATGGAGCTATGTTGCTGATTTTTACCATCACTGCCACCGTATTTTTTCAACTCTGGTTGTGTTTTTTCTGCTATAAGATTAAACAATCACAATCAGTCTAAGTTGGTAAATCCGCTTCAGTGATTTTTTAAGAACTTACTTTATTTCAAGACCTGGTCTTTCAGGTAGAACCGTTGTGCTAAATTGCGGACTAATTTTTACTTTTTGTGAATTATCTGTCTGCTGAATCACTCGCTAAATCCTTTAATGATCGTTGGCTATTTAAAGACATTACCCTGGGCATTTCGCAAGGGGATAAAATGGCTTTGGTTGGTGAAAACGGAACGGGGAAATCTACACTCCTCAAAATTTTAATTGGTCAAATGGCGGCCGACCAGGGAGTGGTGAGTGTGCGCGATGGAATTAAGCTAGGCTACCTTGTGCAACAGCCGCAGGTGGCGGGTCATCTCACTATCAACGAAATCATTTTTGATAAGAATAATAAAGTAGCTTCCGTAGTGAAGGACTATGAAGCCTGTATTCATGACCCCAACACATCGGCTGAGCGTATGCAACATGTGCTTGAATTGATGGAGGAATTCAAAGCGTGGGACTATGATGCCAAGGTGCAAACCATTACCAGTAAGTTAGGGATTCATGATCTTGAACAAAGGTTTGACGTGTTATCCGGGGGGCAGCGTAAGCGCGTTTTTTTAGCACAAATGTTACTTGCCGAGCCTGATCTCATCATCATGGATGAACCAACCAATCACCTTGATCTGGAGGCTATCGAATGGCTTGAGACCTACCTGGCAGGCCAGCAAATTACATTGCTGATGGTTACCCATGACCGGTACTTCCTGGACAACGTGGCAAATGAGATTATTGAACTTGACCGAGGTAAACTTTATCGGTATAAAGGCAACTATGCCTACTTTTTAGAGAAGAAGTCGGAGCGGGAGGAAATGCTTAAGACAGAGGTTTCGAAAGCCCGCAACCTCCTTAAAAAGGAATTAGAATGGATGCGAAAGCAGCCTCGGGCCCGGGGCACAAAGGCCAAATATCGTATTGATGCTTTCTATGAACTTCAGGAAAAGGCTTCTGTAAATCTTAAGAAAGACAAACTAGAACTTGACATTCAGGAATCACGTCAGGGCGGTAAAGTGTTGGAACTTCATCACGTTTCAAAAAGTTTTGGCCCAGCCAAAATGGTGGATGATTTTTCATACATATTTAAAAAGAAAGATCGCATTGGGATTGTTGGTAAAAATGGCGTAGGGAAGTCAACCTTTCTGGATCTTTTAACGGGCGCGTCACAACCCGATACGGGCGAAATCATTCCTGGAGTAACCACCAAGGTGGGCTACTTTACGCAGGAAGTGGAAGACCTTAACCCAAGCCATCGGGTAATTGAAGAAGTAAAAGAGATTGCCGAGTTTATAACGCTGGCGGATGGATCGAGTGTTTCTGCCTCTAAGTTTTTAGATACTTTTTTATTTCCACCCGAAAAGCAATACAACATCATTGAAAAATTAAGTGGTGGAGAAAAGAAACGACTGCAGTTGTTGAAAGTACTAGTTCGCAATCCAAACTTCTTAGTGTTGGATGAACCAACCAACGATTTTGATATTGACACGCTCAATGTACTCGAAGACTTTCTTGAAAAATTTAATGGCTGCCTTGTACTGGTTTCGCATGACCGCTACTTTATGGATCACCTGATTGATCAACTCTTCATTTTCGAAGGCGAGGGAAAGATTATGCCTTTCAATGGCAACTATTCAGATTATCGTATTTGGCTAGAGGAAAGGGATAACAGTAAAACTGAGCCTCTAAGTATTCCCGTTAAAGAAGAGATACGTAAAGCTGGTGCAAAGAAAATGTCCTTTAAGGAAAAACAGGAATTTGAACAATTACAGCCTGAAATTCAAATACTTGAGAAGAGAAAAGCAGAGTTGACAAAAATGATGAATGGTGGAATTACAGACCACGAGGACCTCCAAAAATTGGCTGCGCAAGTACAAGAAGTAAGTGATGAACTTGATGAAAAAACCCTTCGGTGGCTGGAGTTGTCAGAACTACAGGGGTAGCCTAAAACCCGTAGCGTGCGGATGAAAATTCTTGCTGGATATGACTTAAATTAGGCCTATCTTTGTAAGAATTATCCATATCAAATTGAATCACGCTCAAACGATTACGCTCTATCAGCCCCTTATGCATCAGATTGCTTACAATTTGTTGCGTTGCAAGGCAGATGCTGAAGATATAGTTCAGGATACTTTTATTAAATGGTTAAGTGCTGAACAAGAGAAAATAGAGAATACCAAAGCCTATCTTATAAAGGCGGTAACCAATAATTGCCTTAATCACCTCAATAAGCTAAAACGTAAAAAAGAGGAGTATTGGGATTCTATTAAGCTTTCTGAGCTAATGGTAAAATTTAAGGAATCTGATATTGCCAATATCGATTTCGAGAAGGAACTGGCGGCAGCATTTAAAGTAATTCAGACTAAACTAGAGCCTTTGGAGCGAGCCGCCTACTTGCTAAAAGAGATTTTTGATTTTGATTACGAAGAAATCCAAAAGGTATTAGATAAAAAGGCTGACAATTGTCGTCAATTACTCAGCCGGGCTCGTAAAAAGCTTGATAAAAACCCAAAAAAGAGCATTTTGAACAGCGAATCAAAACTTTTTGAAAGTTTTAAAAAGGCCTGCGACATGGGCAATGTCACAGATTTTGTTCAACATCTGAAGGCCGATATTGCCAGTGCCCTTCACTCCAAAAAATAATTCTGATTATCTGTCACAAATTCACGGGTCTTAGGTCTTACGTTTTATTGGCCTTGGTGGGTCAATCTACCTAACTTAATAACCTATTCACATGAAGGCAATTCTGATTTTTTTTATTGCTCACTGGTACTTGTCGCTGTTTTTTCAAACGTTTTTCCTCCACCGGTATGCTGCGCATAAAGCGTTCACTATGAGCCCCTTCGTTGAGAAGGTGGTGTACATTCTTACCTGGATTTTTCAGGGCTCAAATTATTTAAGCCCTTATGGCTATGGAGTTATGCACCGGATGCATCACGCCTTTGCCGATACGGAGAATGATCCTCATTCGCCTACCTATGATGAAACTATTTTTAAAATGATGTGGAAGACGAAAACCATCTATTCCGACATCGCCAACAAAAGAATGATAGTAGAAAAGCGCTTCACCGAAGGAGTGCCTGACTGGATTTCTTTTGACAAATTTGCCCGGTCATGGCCTTCACGACTTTTCTGGGGCGCGTTGTATGTGGCTTTTTATGCTCAATTTGCTACTTATTGGTGGTTATGGCTGTTGCTGCCAATTCATTTTCTTATGAGTCCTATCCATGGCGCGATCATTAACTGGTTTGCCCATAAATACGGCTATAGAAATTTCCTTGTGGGGGATACCTCTATGAACTTTCTACCTGTTGATTTCTTAATGATGGGCGAGAGTTACCATAATAATCATCATAAATTTGGCTCCAGAGCTAATTTTGGGGGCATTCGGTGGCATGAAATTGATCCGACATATATTGTGATTAAAATATTGGACAAAATGAAGGTTATTCGCCTGGCTAAGCACAAGGAAGTGAGCATGGAACGGATTAAACGAGCCGCTTAGTTTGTTTTGGATTAAATCCAGATTAATTACCTATCTTTGCGTTTTAAAATTTTTAACAAATCACAATGAAAGAAGGAACAGTAAAATTCTTTAACGAAACCAAAGGATTCGGTTTTGTAAAAGAGACCTCATCAGGTCAGGAGTATTTCGTACACGTATCAGGTCTTGTAGACCAGATTCGCGAGAACGATTCAATTACTTTCGAACTGAAGGAAGGAAAAAAAGGTTTGAATGCAGTCAACGTTCGCGTTGCTAATTAATACACCTGATTTTTTCAAGAAAAAGCCCCTGCAACATGTAGGGGCTTTTTTTATGCACATTGATTTTTAAACCTTCCATTTCTTGAGTTTTTTTGCTTCCTCGGAACCAGACCATTATTTTCTCGTTTGAAGAATTATCAAGCTTAATCTATGAAGTTTTATTGGTCCATGCCGTCACGGATTAGCGTTCCCTTTAATCGGGAGTTAAAGGGATTTCAAACTCAGCTATCAAAAAACAATTTACATATAGCCTGGCACCATTTAGAACGCGCGCACATTTTAGGTCAGTCCTGGCCCATGGAGCATTCGCAAGTTCATTGGCTTATGCTCAAATTCGGATTTCGAATTAAGGATCCAAAGGAAATACTCGGGCAACTTCCTCGTTTGCTGGTTGGTGGAATAAAGTCATTTGTTGGCAAGATTCCCGTTGGAAATACAGGCGGGGCCAATGTTCCACCCCTTAGGTCCATGGTCATACCGCAAGATTTAAAATCCATTCTGGATACTAACAAACACTAAACGTTAGTATTTTATAATGTGGCTATTTGCTCCGCCACAGAAAAACAAGGCATGCAATTAGTGCCTGAACGATTCCGTAAACAAGCCACGTTATTACCATAAAGGCAGAAATCTCAATGGCACTAAAGGTTAGGAGCAGTACGGGTGCTATGGCAATCAATCCATAAGTGATCGACACTTTCACTGCTTTTATCAACCCTGGACCTACAACGAATTCATTGGACCGATTCCAGAACCAGAACACAGACGCACTCAATACAAAGGGATGCAAGTAGAACAACCAATCAGTGTTAAAAGAATCAGAACGAAAAACAGGGCTGTAATACTCCTGAATAAGAACCGGAAGAAGCGCGATAAGGCTAAGAAGAAACCCCACGCTTGTAGTGAGAACAATTACTCCTGCCAATAAAATTGTTGCAAAGTTCTTCATTTCAATTTTTTACAAAGGTTGTATTTCGGGCAATGAAAGTCAATGGATGACGGACGTGTTAATACTGATAAAAATCATAATTGACACTGACTCATGACAGTACGTAAAGGGAATTCAGAGTTTAATTTTCCAATATAAAATTTAAAGCCCATGGAAAATCGACTCAACTATATCAATACGGATGGTAATTCAGCCGTTGCCAATATTGCGTATGCGTTTAGCGAAGTAGCAGCTATCTATCCCATTACGCCTTCCTCCGATATGGGTGAAAAGGCGGATGCCTGGTCCGCGGAAGGTCGCAAGAATATTTTTGGTGAGCGTGTGGATGTTGTTCAAATGCAGTCGGAAGGCGGTGCGGCAGGTGCTATCCATGGGGCCTTAACGGGTGGCGCTATGGCCACTACATTTACAGCTTCACAAGGCCTCATGCTAATGGTGCCCAACATGTTTAAGATTGCGGGCGAAATGATGCCAACCGTTTTCCACGTGTCGGCCCGATCGCTGGCATGTCAGGCGCTTTCAATTTTTGGTGATCATTCGGATGTTATGGCAACACGCGGAACCGGTTTTGCCATGCTATCCTCCGCCAATGTGCAGGAGGCTCAGGACCTGGCTGTAATTTCTCATCTGGCAACACTGGAATCGAAGATACCATTTCTTCATTTCTTTGATGGCTTTCGCACTTCACACTCAATTCAAAAAATTGTTCCCATCAAGTATGATGTGCTGCTCGAAATGCTCGATATGAAGTTTGTCGAGGAATTTCGAAGTCAGGCGTTAAAACCAGAATCTCCGTTTTGTAAGGTGGGCGCTCAAAACCCCGATGTCTATTTTCAAGGGCGGGAAACCGTGAATAAATATTATGATGCCTGCCCGGGTATCGTTAAAAAGTACATGGAGGCTTTTAGCAAGAAGACCGGTCGCGCCTACAAATTATTCGAGTACATAGGTGATCCAAAGGCTACCAAAATTCTTATTTCAATGGGTTCTTCTGTTGAGACCATTGAAGAGACGATTAATTATTTGATTGCCAAAGGGGAAAAGGTAGGAGCCATCAAAGTGAGATTATACAGACCATTCTCATTAAAAGATTTTCAAGACATTATTCCAACCAGCGTTAGAAAAATTGCTGTCCTCGATCGCACGAAGGAACCGGGTTCATTGGGTGAACCGCTGTATCTGGATGTTGTGGCTGCCCTTCGTGCCCGTCCTGAAATTCAAATAATTGGGGGCCGGTATGGACTTTCTTCAAAGGAATTCACACCTTCTATGGTAAAGGCTGTGTTCAACCATCTTGATAATGACGGCTGGCACGGATTTACGGTCGGTATCAACGATGATGTTACAAACAAATCTATTCCCGTTAAAGAGGAGATAGATACTGAGCAGAAAGGAATTGTACGTTGTAAATTCTGGGGATATGGATCAGATGGAACTGTAAGTGCCAATAAGAGTGCTATTAAAATTATTGGAGAAAGCACCGATTTGTTCGTTCAAGGATACTTTCAATACGACTCAAACAAATCGGGCGGGTACACTGTATCACATCTTCGGTTTGGTAAAAAGCCTATTCAATCAGAATACTTGCTAAACAAAGTGGACTTTGTTGCGCTGCACCGTGCGCAGTACATTGGGCAATATGATATTCTTGAAGGAATAACAGAAGGCGGAACATTTTTAATCAACAGCAGTCAAAAACCAGAAAACATTTTTCGACTCTTCACCCGCGAGATGCAAGAGATAATTTGGAAACGAAAAATAAAGGTGTTTGCTATTGATGCTTCGAAGATTGCCAAAAGCGTTGGTTTAGGGGGAAGAATTAATTCAGTCATGCAAACTGCATTCTTCAAGGTGTCTGGCGTTGTGCCCGAGGCAGAAGCGATTACACTAATCAAGAGACATGTTGAAAAGCAATTCGCTCGAAAAGGAATGGAAATTGTTGAGATGAATTGGAAAGCGATTGATGTAACCTGCGAAGCAATTGTAGAGGTTCCTATCCCTGCAGAAGCAGATAAATTTGCAGAAGTAAAAGAATTGGTGCCTGCCGGCTCCGGAGAGTTTGCCGATTTCGTGATTGATCCGATACTGAGGTTAAAAGGGGATACCATACCCGTTTCGCGAATGCCATTAAATGGCGCTGTACCAACCGGTACAAAGAAACTTGAGTATCGGGGCGTGCCCGGCAATCCAGCAATCTGGATTGACAAACTTGATTTTGTGAAGGAGCCCTACATTGCCGAGCCCTACATTGAATATCCTCCGAGTTGTTCAGGTTGTGGCGAAGTTCCCTACATCCATTTAGTAACGCAACTTTATGGCGACAGAATGATGATTGCCAATGCGACCGGATGCACATCAATTTACGGGGGAACATTTCCTACAATACCCTATACAAAAGATAGCAAGGGCCGGGGACCTGCGTGGGCTAATTCGCTATTTGAGGACAATGCAGAATATGGCTTTGGTATGCGGATGGCTGTTGACGCAAACCGAAAACAATTGAAAACTAATGTTATAACCTTAATCCCACTATTGAATAATGCCGCTCTGCGCAATGCACTGGAAAAAGGACTGATGTTATTTGATGAAGTAAATCAGGAGGCAAAAGCAAATGCGGATGAGATAAAGAATTTTCTAAGCGAGGAACACAAAAGAAGTTCTGGTAAAAAGGAACTGCAAATCCTTCTTGACAAAGTGATAGAATTACAGGACTACTTTGTTGATAAGAGCGTTTGGATTTTTGGTGGAGATGGCTGGGCGTATGACATTGGGTTTGGTGGACTAGACCATGTGATGGCTTCCAATAAGAACGTAAATATTTTGGTGATGGACACCGAAGTATATTCTAACACGGGTGGCCAGGCATCGAAGGCAACCCCCAGGGGTGCAGTAGCGAAGTTCGTATCCGATGGCAAAAAGTTGAGTAAAAAGAATCTTGGTTTGATGATGACAACCTACGGCAATGCCTATGTAGCTGTAGTTAACATGGGTATGGATCGTGAAAAGACAGCGCTGGCATTTGTTGAAGCTGAGAAGCACAAAGGTCCGTCTATCATAATCGCCTACTCTCCATGCATAGCTCATGGATATGATATGAAGTATGCGAAGAAGCAATCTGAGAAAGCTGTTAAATGTGGTTACTGGCCCATGTATCGGTTCAATCCGGATTTAAGGGTCGAGGGCCAAAACCCATTTAGCTGGGATGTTCCAGCTACGGAAGATACTGTGACCTTTAAAGACTATTTGGAAGAAGAAATCAGGTACAAAACACTTAACTATTCAAATCCGGTTGAAGCGGATAGACTAAGTAAGCTGGCAATAAAAGATAACGAGCAACGCTTTACGGACATACAACATTTATCAGACGTTCAACCATAACCCTTTATCACTCATGGTCGATTTAAAAACTAACTATTGTGGACTTACCCTTAAAAATCCCATTGTTGTGGGCGCCAGTAATCTTGTTTCAGATCTTGATAATCTGGTAAAGTTGGAAAAGGCCGGTGCAGCAGCGATTGTATATAAGTCATTGTTTGAGGAACAGATTCAGTTGGAATCAATGGAAATGGAAAATACACATGATACTTACAGCAATTGGGATGCTGAGCATGATTCCTTTTTTCCTAAACTTAAACATGGGGGGCCTGCCGAGCACTTATTGCGTTTGCGGCAAGCGCGCAATGCCGTGTCTATTCCATTAATTGGCAGTTTGAATTGTGTATTTAGAGATACCTGGGTAGAGTATGCAGAAAAGATGGCCGAAACTGGCATTGATGCGCTTGAGCTAAATTTTTATACCAGCGAAATAGGGTTTGAGACAGACGGAGCCGCCTTAGTGAAGGAGCAGTTGGAAGTTCTTAAGAGTGTGCGAAAGTCTATTCGTATTCCGGTAATCGTAAAACTAAGTCCATTTTATACCAATACACTTTCTGTAATCTCTAAAATGGATAAAGCGGGAGCATCCGGTTTTGTCTTATTTAACAGACTCTTTCAACCGGATATTGACATTGATAAAGAGATTCATCACTACCCCTATAATTTTAGCAGTGAAAATGATAATCGTTTAGCCTTGCGGTATGCTGGATTGCTCTACAATAACATTGATGCATCCATTATTAGCAATACCGGAATTTTATCAGGTACCGATGTTATTAAAATGCTTTTAGCTGGAGCAGATGCCGTGCAGGTGGTAAGCGCTATTTATAAACGAGGAATTCATGTGGTAGAAACCATGCTTCATGAAATTGAACAATGGATGGAAAAGAAAAGGTACCCGTCCATCAATGAATTTAAAGGTCGGCTTTCAAAAGAGAATATGATCGATCCCTTCGCCTATAAGCGGGCCCAGTATGTCGATATTCTCATGCGTTCTGAAATATTTATGCAATACCATCCCAAATATGGCGAATTAGAAAGTGGACAAGACGACATGTAATAAGTTTAAAAAGTAAATATTAAAACTATGGCAAAAATTGGAATCTTTTATGGCTCAACAGAAGGTAACACCGAACGAGTGGTTACTCAGATACAAACGCTTTTAGGTGGAGAGTCGGTAGCCGTTTTACATAACGTAAACTCGGCTACAGCCGATGACATGCAACCCTATCCTTATCTTATCCTGGCTTGTCCCACCTGGGAGATAGGTCAACTGCAAGAAGATTGGGATTCATTTATTGATGAACTTGCCGATGTTGATTACACAGGAAAGAAGGTGGCCTACGTAGGATTGGGCGATGCAGATGGGTATCCCGATACATTTATTGATGCGCCAGGAATTATACACGAACGTATTAAAGATAAAGGGGTAACATTGGTTGGTCAATGGCCGACCGAAGGGTATAACTTTGAAGCTTCTAAAAGTGTAGTGGATGGCAAATTTCTTGGATTGGTAATCGATGAAGACAATCAAAAGGATCTGACAGCAGCAAGAGTTGAGAAGTGGGTAAATATTATTAAACCTGAATTTCAATAACACGCGTAATGGCCGAGATCAGATTCAGGAAACCCATCTATCCCGTAAGTAACTCCTTGCGGAATTACCTGCGGGTTACTAATCGTGAAATTGATGTGCCAATCTCGTATCAGGAACTTATGCACGCCAATAGTACCCTTGCGTTGCTGGATAAAAAGGGCAAGGATACTTTGTGGGAAACAATGGTATATGCTGAATCAGACAGACAGTTTATTCATGAAGGTTTGCGTAATGTATATGCGCAATTAAAAGTAGGAGGTGATACTTCTGTGATCGACCATCTCTTTATTGATAGAGTGGATTATTGTCTGTATGCCAACACACATCCTTTTAGAGTTCGAATTGTAAATAAGTTGAACGACTTGTTTGATTATTTCTATATCAAGCAAACCGATGCCTCTCGTGTATACGGTATGGAATTGGAACACCTGCTTTCCCCAAACAAAATTAATTATTTGATAAAAGGCGAAACATTTATAGAAGAACACATCCAAGGAATTCCGGGAGATACTTTTATTCATCATTACCTCTTAGAAAAC
Source organism: Cyclobacteriaceae bacterium (assembly GCA_016787745.1). GTDB lineage: Bacteria > Bacteroidota > Bacteroidia > Cytophagales > Cyclobacteriaceae > ELB16-189. Next base: position 425 of record JAEUUB010000297.1, on the reverse strand, counting down.
ACAGCGTATAATCCAATACGCATTGCAAAAGAGTTTGTGAAATTCAATGAGCGAAGCCTGGTACAATTGCTGGGGGATATGCGTAGAGACAATTTCGTTGTTGAGATTATTCCTGATTTTGATGAACTTCATTTCAGACTTCGATCCATCGATTTTGATCAGGAGTGCTATGAAGGAAGTTGCCGTATTTACATGCCTCAGTATTTCAAAGAGAATAACCCAATTATTGATTTAGGGTTTAAAACAATGTCTCCGGTATTGGAATTACAATACCAGAAGGAGGAACGAATGCGTCTTCGCAACCGGGTTATGACTTCCTATGGCCAGCTTAATTCCCTGCTGGATTCAATGGCGCAAGACGAACTGTCAAAACAAGAGAATGTGAGTCAGCTAAAGAATGAATTGGCCGAACTTTATCAGGATGG
>JAEUUB010000845.1 GCA_016787745.1 Cyclobacteriaceae bacterium | reverse complement strand
CCATAGTTGAGTGCATCATCCGCATAGAAATCAAAATAAGGGAACTGCAAGATGCCCGCAGGAAAAGCAATTTCGTTATTGGAAGGATTGTAATAGGCCGTAACCGTAGAAGGCGAGGTTCCCCATTCTGTTTTATCAACCGGCTTATTTAGTTTTGCCAAGCGATATTGAAAGTCGTTTTGATTAAGGGTAAGAATGTTTTCAAAGTAACTGTCTCTTTCAATAGTCACATCGTACTCGCGCCATACATCCGGGTATCCGATTTTCTTGGTTATCGCATACAGTTTTTCCTTTGCTTTCTGTTTGGTGCTATCACTCATCCAATCCAGGTTGTTGATTCTGTTCTCAAAAGATTTCTGCAGATTATTCACCAGATCAAGTACCCGTTTTTTTGCGTCCTCATTAAAATATTTTTTTACATAAAGTTGCCCCAGGGCCTGACCCAACAAACCATCTACATTTTCCGTCATGATCTGCTCGTGCGATTTTTGTGTTGCCTGGCCGGACAATACCTTGCTAAATTCAAAGGCTGCATCTACAAAGGGTTGGCTCAATACGTTTGCATACGTTCTCATGCTTCCGGCTTTCAAGTACACTTTCCAATCGCTTAAAGATGTTGTTTTCAGCATCCCATTCAACTTATCATAATAGGCCGGCTGAGGCATATCAATGGAATCGGTCTTTGCCTCCAGGGTGGTGAGCAGGGTTGTCCAACCGATATGGGGTTGTTTTTTATCAAGGGCAGCCACCGAAACCTTGTTATAGTTATTGTTAACATCACGCATTTCAACACGGGTTTTATGCGAAGCGGCAATCTCCTTCTCGAGGTTGTAAACAATCGTGGCCGCTTGGGTGGCAGCTGCCGGGTCGCTCCCGGTTAATTGAAATAAAGCGGCAAGATATTTCTTATAGGCCTCCTGAATACGAAGCGTTGAGGAATCCGTTTTGAAAAAGTAATCGCGATCGGGCAAACCGATACCGGTTTGATACACATGCGCGATGTTGATGCCGCTGTTTTTATTATCGGGGCGGATCCCAAAACTGATTATTGAACGGTTGCCCATCTTCAGTTCGTTCGCAACCAACTTCATTAATGCCGGCACATTCTGAATAGCCTCAATGCGTTCGAGTAAGGGTTTAATGGGTTCGTACCCACGCTCGTTTATGGTTTCCATGTCCATACCCGATGCATAGAAGTCGCCCACTTTTTGTTCGATCGTTCCTTTGCTGTTCTCCATTTTAGAGACATTGTCCAAAATGTTTTGCAGAAGTTTTTTTTGCGGAATATTTAAAAACGAATAAGAGCCTACGCCCGATTGATCTGCGGCAATCCGGGCCGTATCGTACCAGAGGCCATTTACATGGCGAAAGAAATTGTCGCCCGGTTTTGTAGATTCGTCAATACCCGCTACATCTACGAGTATTTTTTTAGGAGGCTCTGATTGCGTACAAGCCCAGCAAGCCAAAGTAATTAATGTTCCGAAAAGAAATTTTTTCATTTGTTTATGTTTTTTTGTTTAAGGTCATGCCTGCATGCCGTAAGCGCATTTCGGCACGCAGGCATGGAATTCGCATTTTGATGCTCATC